>CAUJEQ010000157.1 GCA_963169135.1 Chloroflexota bacterium | reverse complement strand
CGCCTTTACCCGCCCGTCGGGGTTTGCCCGGATTTCCGCGGCGAGACCTTGCGGGCCGGCACGCGCGGCAGCGTTCAACAGGAGCGAAGCCGTTTACGCAGTGTTGCAATTCTGTATACAAGCGCGTTACAACGGTGGCAGCATTCCGGCTGAGGGGGCATGATCGCGCGGATGACAGGCAAGGCGCCCCTCCTGCTCGCATCGTTTCTGTTCGGCGTCGGTGTCACCGGACTGATCATTACCACGGCCGAACGCGCCGAGTGGGGGCCATTCCAACCCCAGACACGCACGCCCGAACCACGCGTGGTCGTGGTCCAGGTGGGCCCGGAGATAACCCCGCCGCCGCTGCTTGAACTGATGAACGGCATCCCCGAAAGTGCACTCGCCGTCGATACCTCCGCCCAGGTCCAGGCTCCCGCCCCCACGGCGCCGCCCCCGCCCGAACCGACCCCCACCCCGGTCCCGCCCCTGCGCGTGTATGGCATCGCCTCCGATGACGCCGGCGTCTCGGCGGCGGGCGCCACCCCGGCGCCACCCCCGCCGCTCCGCATCATCAATGTTGCCAGCGACGCCGAACCGGAACCGGCGCCAGACGATGCAGCAACCCCCGAGGATCAGGCCGAACCACAGCCGCAGACTGGCTGCCCGGCCGAGCTCGCTCCGGGCTGTGAGAGTGGCGAAGCAACCGGCGCCGGCGCCGGGGCCCCGGCGCTCATGGCGGGGAACAGCGGCCGGGAAATCCCGGGCAACGCCTACGGATTGCAGCGGCGCACGGAAGACAACGAGACCAGTTCGGCGAACACCACACCTGGGAACCGCGGCCGGGCCGGCCACTGACGCGTGCCGTCCCCAAGGAATTGACCGGCGACCGCGGCACTTCGACCCCACAACCTGGTTGCGCCCGGTGTACTTATCGTTGAGGGCGGGCCGTACAGCCCGGCCGGCGACCGGCCTGGAGTACCTGCTTACACCATCGTGCGAAGGCGAGCCGTTCAGCCGTTAGAATGCGGATGTGACTCCCCCGTCAACGTCACAGGTCAACAGGGCGGGCAGGATACTCCGCGCCTGGTACAGCGATGGGCCACGGCGCCCAATGGGCTCGGAGGAGACGGCCGCGCTGGACGTGCTGGTGGAGTTCCGCGCCCTCCACGCCCTGCCGCTAATCAAGGCCAACAATGGACTTCGCTCGATGCTCCGAACCGAAGCCTGTCCGGTCGAAGTATCCCAACGGCTGAAGCGACTGAGCACGATCGTCGACAAGTTGATTCGTCAGCCAACTATGGCCTTATCGAGAATGCAGGACATCGGCGGGTGCCGCGCGATTGTTGATACCGTTGACCAGCTCCGGCGGGTGGAGAAGCGATTGACCAAGAATCGTGCGCCTGAACATGTTGACGACTACGTGTCCCGCCCGCGCTCGTCAGGTTACCGGGCGATGCATGTAGTCGTTCGATACGACGAGCGATGCGTCGAAATCCAGCTCCGAACGCGGAGCATGCATGAGTGGGCGGTTGCTGTGGAGCGTTTGGGTGGAAGGCTCGGGGAAGACCTGAAAAGCGGCCGCGGTCCACAGTCGGTTCTGGATTGGCTCGAAGCGATCAGTGAGGCCCTGGCGATTGAGGAAAGCGGGGGAATCGTCGATAGTAGCCTTGCAGTCCGGATTGGGCGGTTGCGCCAGGCCGCACTACCACTGCTTGCCGGAGGGCCAACATGATGAGAATTTCGCCCATCCAGCACTTCCTCCTCGTTTTCGACCATGACGCCGACCGCCTTATCGAGACGATTCCTTTCGGAGAGGATAATGAGCGGGCGGTTGCGGCCTACGCTGCCAAGGAGAAGGAGTTCGAAGGGCGCGCGAGGATCGAGATCGTCCTGATCGGCTCTGATTCACTGGAAACCGTCAAACTCACGCATGCCAACTATTTCGATGGCAGCGCGGCCGCTTCGAAGTACTTCAGCCTCGCAGGATAGGCGCGGCCCGGCCGCCGGCACGCGCGAGATGTAGGCGTAGCGAACCGCGGAGGCGCCCCCGTGCCTCATCCCTCATCCCTCATGCCTCGAATCTGCTACCCTCTGAGGCATACCCGAACCACGTTCGGAACCACCCTTCCACACCCAAACGCAGGAGGCTCCCATGCCCATCGACCCCTCGAAAGCGCTCGGCGCCGAAATCAAAGGCGGCTCTGTCCGCTGGGACCGTGACCGCATCATCCTCTACCATCTCGGCGTCGGCGCCGGCGTCCCTCAGGCCGACCCAAACGAGCTCACCTACACCTACGAGAGGAACCTCAAGGTGCTCCCGAGCTTCGGCGTCATCCCCGCCTTCGGCTCCCTCGGCGTCATCGGCATGGTCCCGGGCCTCCAGTTCAACCCCGTGATGCTCCTTCATGGCGAACAGGACATCGAGATCCGCAAGCCCATTCCTGTCGAGGGCGAAGTCGAGACCACCGGCAAAGTCGCTGGCATCTACGACAAGGGCAAGGCCGCCCTGGTCGTGCTCGAAACCGAATCGAAGCTCAAGGGCGAAAGCGACCCCCTCTTCGTGAACCGCTTCTCACTCTTCCTCCGCGGCGAAGGCGGCTTCGGCGGCGAAAGCGGCCCGCCTCCCGGCAACGAGGCCCCTGGCCGCGCCCCCGATGGTGTCGTTGAATCCAAGACCATGCCCCAGCAGGCGCTCCTCTACCGCCTCTCCGGCGACAAGAACCCGCTCCATGCCGACCCCGACTTCGCGAAGATGGGTGGCTTCGACGTCCCGATCCTGCACGGCCTCTGCTCCTACGGCGTGGTCTGCAAGGCGGTCGTCGATAACGCCCTCGGCGGCGACACGGCGAAGGTGGCGCGCTACCAGGCGCGCTTCGCCGGCGTCGTCTTTCCCGGCGAGACCATCGTCACCTCGTTCTGGAAGGAAGGAAACACCATCCTCATCGACGCAAAGACGAAGGAGCGCGGCACGCCGGTCATCACCAACGCGGCGATAACCGTGCGGTAGCCAGCCGCGGGCAACCGTCCTGGCACGTCGTAGCAATACGCCCCTGTCGACCCACGACCCCATCCCGCACCACACGCAACGAGGGGGCGTACCGTTCGGTACGCCCCCTCCCGTGTGCCTAACGCCAGCAGACTCGGCACCAAATACAAGGAAGCAGGTCGGAGCGTTCCCCGGGGGGAGCGGCCCACGGCTGGTTGTCCCTCCCCGGAGCCGGGCGGGGGAGTCATCCCGTCCTCATCGAACGTAGCGCGGCCCGCCGCGGCCGAATGCGGAATGCTTCACAAACTCCGACCAAAGGCGGAGACGCCGTACGGGGACGGGGATGCCCAGCATGGGGACATCGAGGCGCCGAGGTTGGGGAGGAGTCGTTTCTGCCCCCAATTTCCGTTGTCTACATCTCCGCCGCGGCGTCTACGTCTCCGCGTTCAACGGCCCGCCGCGAGGCTCCGAGCCGTACCCGTGCTGCAAGCTTTCGGCGAAGCACAACCGGCAGGCTAACAACGGGGCGCGGCGACCCCGCCAGGGACCTGTTCCGGCTCCTTCAGGATCCTGGCGCGCCCTGGCCGGTGGCGGCGGCGTGGAGGAGGCCAGCGGCAATGCCAGCGAGGACGAGCCACGCGCTGTTCGGGTTGAAGCGGATGAGCACAGCTGCGGCAATGAGGAACAGGGAGGTGGTGTACCAACCCTCGAGCACTTCGCCCGCGAGCGTGAACGTCACCACTGCCATGAGCGCAAGGGCGGCGACGTTCACGCCGTCGAGGAACGGCGCCGCCCAACGCGAACGGCGGAGTCGGGGCACGAG
>CAUJEQ010000156.1 GCA_963169135.1 Chloroflexota bacterium | reverse complement strand
GCGGAGGGCGGGCCCGCGGGTGCCCAGGTCATCGGCGATGCGGCGCTGTTCGCGGTCCTGGCCGCCACCGATCAGCACGAGGTCGAACGCCGCCGGGTCGAACGGCTCGCCGATGTTGACTTCGGCGAGATGGAACGCGATGCCGCGGGCCTCGCAGCGGTAGCGCAAGGAGATGACGTTGCCACGGTCCCCGTAGATATTCATCACGTCCGGGTAGAGGTGTGCGACGCGCAGTTCCATGGATAGAGGATAGAGGAAAGAGGAAAGAGGAAAGAGGTGAGGCCCGGCATTGCTGCCGGGCCCCGGGGGGACATACGCGAGCTGACCGTGGCTAGCTGGGGTCCCAATCGTTGTACTCGGGCCGGCGGCGGGTGCGGGCGAGGGCGAACAGGGCAAAGGAGAGACCGGCGAGGGAGCCGCCTGCAATGAACGCCAGGATGGTGGTGCCAGGGAATCCACCGGCGGAGCCAGCGTTGCCTGTGGCGGGGGCGGACGGCGTGGTGCCCGTGGTTCCGGTGGAGGCGGACGAATTGTCCTGGTTGTCGCCACCAGCGGGCTGGCCGGTGGAGCCGATGGTCTGGACACTGCCGCCGGAGCCGGCACCCGTCGCCTGGCCGGCGTCGCCGCTGCTCGAACCGCTGCCGCTATCACCGGTGGTACCACTCTCGTTGTTCGAGGAGCCGTTGTTGCTGGAGCCGGAGTCAGAACCGGAACCGGATTCGCTTCCGCCGGAGCCTGAGCCACCGCCGGAAGGAGGCATGGGCGTGGGGTCGGCGGGCACGGTCGCCGGCGTTGACGGCACGGAGGTCGGCGGGACAGCGGTCGGGGGAACGGGGGTCACCGTGGGCGGGACGGGGGTCGGCGGGATCGGAGTCGCCGTGGGCGGGACAGGGGTCGGGGGAACGGGGGTCGCCGTGGGTGGGACAGGGGTCGGCGGGACCGGAGTCGCCGTGGGCGGGACAGGGGTGAGAGGTGGAAGCTGGATGATCGGGCCATCGATGACGGGGGTCGGAATCTTGATGATGCCGGGCAATTTGAAGGAAGTCTGGACCAGGGAGATGTCATCAAAGAATGCGCTGAAGGGGTCTTCCGAGTCCTGGATGAGGAAGAGGGCGGCGTCCTTGTGGGCATTGAGCCGAAGCCTGACGGACTTGGCATTCTGAGGTGCGGTGACTTCCGTCTCGCGGTAGACCCAGTCGTTTCCGGCTTCGACATGAGCGGTCCCGGCGCTGGAGATATAGGACGTGCAATCGGGAGCGGAGTAGAACTGGAGGCTCATGCTCGAGCTGCCAAACCGTGGCTGGCTGTTGGGGACGAGGCTGCGGCCCGAGAGCTTGTACTTCAGATCGCCGGTGATCGGGATGCACTGGTGGGCGTAGACGGTCGAAGCGAGCGCGCTATTGACCTCGTTGATGAGGGCGCCGGAGCTAAAGAACGTGCCGAATGTCGCGGCCCCGGAGGGAGTGACGGACCATGCGGCGGCGCCGGAGCTGAAGTCGCCATCCTGGACCTTGTTCGGGCCCACGGCGGCGGCAGGGGCAGCGAGGATGGTGGCGGCCGGGATGGCGGCCAGTGCGCTGACGGTAAGCTTGCGGATGAAGGTGTTCACGCTGGTCTCTCCTGCTGTGTTGCAGGTGAGACCGGTGACATGCGGGGTTCTTACAGGCCGGCCGGCGATTGCGTGAGGTAGTTCACACAGCGGAGCCAGGCCCGAACAGCCGACTACACGGCGGGTGCCGTGGCTGGCGGGCCGGCGGCGAGCATCTGGAGGACCTCTGGCGTGGGGTCCAGGTCCTTGCAGAGGAGTGCCGTGAGGTTGTACAGCATGCCGGTGGCGGCGTTGCGCTGCTGCTCGTAGGCCTCCATGGCCGGGTCCCACTGTTGGGCGCCGGTGAAGACCCCGCCGAGAGCCCCGGCAATCACCTGGGCATCGCGGAGGGCGTCGTTGATGCCCTGTCCGAGGAGCGGATCGCGGTAGTAGCCGGCATCACCTACCAGTGCCCAGCCTGGTCCAAACGGCTTGCGATAGAAGCTCTGGTGGGGCGAGAGGCCCATGATGCGGCTGGTGCGGCGAGCCTTTGCGGTACGCTCGCCGAGGGAGGGCACCGTAGCGAAGGCGGCCTGCATGTTGCCTTCGATGTCGGCCCGGAACTCCTTGAAGCGGCCAGCCTGGAACTCGACGCCAAGGCAGGCTTCACCGTCGTTGGTCGGGAACACGAACATCGCCTGTCCGCCGCCCAGGTAGAGTTCGGCGTAGCTGCCCTGGGGCATGTCCGCGAAGTACGCGTAGTACCCGGCGGTCGTGCCCTGGACCACGTTGTACGCGGTGGCGCCAGCCTGGCGCGCGACGAACGACTGGCGACCGTCGGCGCCGACGACCACCCGGGCGCGCTCTTCGAAAACCTGGCCGCCGGTGTGGGCGCGGATGCCCTGGACCACGCCGTCTTCGACAATGAGCGAGTCGACGGAGGTGCCCTCCCGGACCTCGGCGCCAGCTTCGCGGGCGGCATCGACCAGGATCTTGTCGAGCACGGTCCGGCGCGGCGCGATGGTCAGCGGGTCGTTGGGGTCGGCCGGGAGGTTCATGCCCTGGAGAGTGCGCCGGGTGCCATGCAGCTGGGGACAGCCAGTGGCGAGGACACGGTCGAGCAACCCCCACTCGCGCAGCCGCTCGACCCCGTCCGGGGTCATGTAGTGGGTGGAGAGCGTGTCGCTGGGGAAGGTCGCCCGGTCCACCAGGAGCACGCGGTGGCCGTCCCTCGCCAGCAACATGGCTGTGGGTGAACCGGCGCAGCGCGCGCCAACTACAATCGCGTCGTACATACTTCGAACTCCTGCCGTCCCGCGGGTGGCGTCTTGTACCACACCCCGCCGGCAACGTGTGAGAGGCCGGTCACAGTCTGAAGCTCGGCGAACGGGAACTGCTCGAACTGCAAGTGCGCACGCTCTACCGGGTCGACCGTTTGGGGAGGCTGTTGTGCGTGAACGATATTGGCGAACGGGCCGCGCCACGCCTCTTCATCGGGACCGGAAGCGACGGCAGCAGGGTGGTGCGGGTTGGCGCCGGAGTGGGCGAGCGTGAGTGGCGCGCGCTGTTGCGCTGCGCGGGAGACCTGGAGGCGGTGCGGGCGAGGCTCGCGACAACGGCGCCCGTCGAGCACGAGCACCGCGGGCCGGCGTACGTGCTCCCGGGTGACCTGCGTTCTGGACCGCGGGCGGTGCCCGTGACTGACCCGTCGCTGCTGCACCCCGAACTCGCGCCGTGGGGACCGGAACTGGAACTCCGCCGGCCGTGCTTCGGGGTACTGGACGGCGGGCTGGTCGTCTCGGTCTGCTGTTGCGCGCGAACCACGGCGGAGGCCGCCGAGGCGGGTGTGGAGACGGCCACCGCGTTCCGGGGGAGGGGAATGGCTGCCCGGGCCGTGGCAGCCTGGGCGGAGGCAGTGACCGCCTCGGGACGGGTGGCGTTTTACAGCACGTCGCGCGAGAACCTGGCGTCCCAGGCGGTTGCGCGGAAGCTGGGCGCCTTTGAATTCGGGGAGGATTGGAGCCTGGCATAGCCGCGGGCGCGGCGGATGGGCGGCCGGCGCGGGCGGGCTCACAGGCACGCAAGCACAGGGCTGCCGTACCATGGAATGAATGCCTGAAAATCCTCCCGCCTCCGACCGTGATCTTCCTGAACTCATCCAGGGTGGGATGGGTGTCGGCGTTTCGGACTGGAAGCTAGCTCGCGCGGTCGCGATGGCCGGTCGGCACCTCGGCGAACGCGTCCTCGGGGTGGTGTCGGGCACGGGGCTCCCGGTGATGCTGGTTGACCGTCTCCAGGCTGGCGATCCTGACGTGGCGCGCGCGCTTCGCGCCTTCGACCCCGAGATCGCCTGCGAGATCCTGGACGAATACTGGAGAGACCAGCCGGTGCCAACGGGCCGGCGGCGCAAGCTTCCCCCGAAGCCTGAGGTGGTGGTGACGGGTACGCCGGCTTTGCGAGTGAAGATGACCCGGCTTGCGGTCGCGGCGGCCTTCGTGGAAGTGTGGCTCGCGAAGGAGGGCCACAGCGGCCCGATCGGCATCAACGTCCTTGAAAAGGTCCAGACCATGCACCTGCCGGTGCTGCTCGGGGCGATGCTGGCAGGGGTCGACTACGTCCTGGTTGGCGCAGGCATCCCACACCAGATCCCGGCGGTGCTGGCCTGCTATACGCGCAACGAGCCCGCGAGCTACCGCATGGACGTCGCCGGTTCGAACGAGAAGCACCTGCTCACGCTCGACCCGCGCCCGTTCGTCCGGCCGGGCACGAGCCTGCGGCGGCCGAAGTTCTTGCTCATCGCCTCGCATCACGCTCTGGCGATGCGGCTGGCAGGGACAGTCGAAGTCGATGGCTTCGTGATGGAGGGACCGAGCGCGGGCGGCCACAACGCCCCGGCGCGGGGAAAGACGCTGGCGGAGGACGGTCAGCCGGTCTACGGCGATCGAGACCGCCCCGACCTGGCGAAGCTCGCTGAACTGGGTAAGCCGTTCTGGCTCGCCGGGTCCTACGCGAGCCCGGAGCGTCTCGCTGAAGTGCAGGCGATAGGTGCGACTGGCGTCCAGATTGGCTCGGCATTCGCTCTCTGCGACGAATCGGGTCTGCGCGACGACGTCAAGCGCGAAGTACGCCAGCGCGTCGCCGACGGAACGCTCGAGGTCAAGACCAGCGCTACCGCCTCTCCTTCGGGCTTCCCGTTCCAGGTTGTGCAGATGAGGGGGACCCTCTCCGACCCGTGCGCGTACGAGAACCGCACCCGGATCTGCAACATTGGCCACCTGGCGGAGGCCTACCGGAAGGATAGAGGCGGAATCGGCTTTCGCTGCCCCGCCGAACCGGTCGACGCGTTCGTGCGGAAGGGCGGAGACGTTTCCGAGACCATCGGGAAGATCTGCCTCTGCAACGGGCTCGGCGCGGCGGCGGGTTACGGGCGCATGTCCCGGGATGGGCCGGAGCCGATCATCGTGACCCTCGGCAAGGATGTGGAGTTCTACGGCCGGATGGCGGTACGGCGGGATGGCGGCTACTCGGCCGAGGACGTCGTCCGGTACATGCTGGAGGAGCGCCCGTCGGCGCCAGCCGGGACTTCCTGAGCGCCGAGTCCACCGTCCTTGTGGGCTCCCCGCACCTCAGCCGGAACTATTCGAACAGGAACGGGCGGCGGCGGGGCTTCGCCCGGTAGCGCAGCCCGAACTTGCGCATTCCCGCTTCGCGGATGTGCGCTGCGGCCTCTTCGGGCGAATCGGTGACCAGGAAGTGGGAGTAGTCCTCGAAGTCGATGGTGCCCGCGCCCACAAGCCGCTGCTGCATGAAGTCCGTCAGCGGACGCCAGAACTCCACCCCCATCAGGATGATCGGGTAGTCGCGGATCTTGCCGGTCTGGATGAGTGTGGCGATTTCGAACATCTCGTCCATCGTGCCGAAGCCGCCCGGGAGCGCGACGAAGGCGTAGGAGTACTTCGCGAGCATCACTTTGCGGACGAAGAAGTAGCGGAACTGGACGAAGGTGTCGAGATACGGGTTGGGCTTCTGCTCGTGGGGGAGTTCGATGTTGCAGCCGACGGAGTGGCCGCGCGCCTCCTTGGCCCCGCGATTGGCGGCTTCCATCAGGCCGGGGCCTCCGCCGGTCATCACGGTGAACCCTTCGTTCGCGATGGCGGCGCCAACCTGGCGGCCGAGCCTGTAGTAGGGATGGCCTTCGGTGAACCGGGCCGAACCGAAGACAGTGACACAGGGACCGACGAAGTGAAGCCGGCGGAACCCCCGGACGAACTCGAGAGCGATGCGAACGACGCGGAGGAGTTCGGAGCCGCGGTTCTGGGGGCCTTCGAGGAGCTTGCGCTCGTCGGCGGCCGGAGGGCTTTTCCCCCATTCCCCATCCCCGGGGAAGTCGGCGGGGATGACCGGGAGGCGGGGCGAGGTGTCGAACTCGTCGATGCTGGACATGCGTAGGGTGGAGTCTACGCGCCTGCCCGCGGGACGGGGAATTGCGGTGATTCCCCTACTTTGGTTTTGGGCCGCCGCCGTCGATTGTCCAGTTACGATGCATCCCGAACCGGCACAAGAAGCTTCGACCCGGACGCTCCACCTGGTCCCGCGCGGCAGCCAGTGGCGCCTGTTACGCGACGGCGACGACCAGCCGCTCGGCATATTCACCGACCTGGGACGGGCACTCGACGCAGCTACCCGCGGGCACCAGCAAGTGCGGGTGATCGTGCACGAGCGGGACGCGGCCTAGAAGACCAGGCGCGGGCCCTGCTCGCCTGCAGGTGACCTGTCGACCACCGGTGCGCTCCAGCCGCCAACCACCCAGCGTTCGATGTCCACGGGATCGAACCGGCCGATGGCGTCGTATTCGCCCTCGCCGAAGACGAACGGGCTGCGCGCGTCGTCGCCCGGCGGCATGGCGGTCAGTTCGGCACGGAACACGATCGCGAGTTCCCAGCCGCCGCCCTCGAACGGGAACGACATGACGTCGGCAATGGTGAGCGAGGAGATGGCGCCGCCGCACCAGTCGTCGGCGAGAGCAGCCGCGGTCTCGTAGGGGTTGCCGCGGAAGTCCATCACGTCCCAGGGGAGCCAGCGTCCGCGGGCCTCCCGGGCGGCCACATCGAACACGACGAGCCGGCGCTGGAAGACGGGCACCAGGTAGACGCTGATGTGCGCGCCGCCGGGTGTCAGTCCATTCGTGGGCTTGCCGAAGAAAGCCTGGCGGGGCATGTGCTCAGGGTAGGGGATCGCGCGGCTAAAGGATGCCGGAAAGGCCGGCGCCTTCCCCGAACGGACCGACGATCGCCATTGCCGCGTTGGCCGGGGTGAGGATTTGACGGCCGACACGGAGCAGGTCGTCGCGCGTCACGGCATCGAGCCGGGCAACCACCTCATCGACGGTCAGGATCTCATCGAGGAGGAGTTCCTGGGAGCCGATCCAGCCGGCGACGGAGCGCGTGTCTTCCATGCGGAGCTGGATGCGGCCCCGGGCCATCTGCTTGCCTTTGGCGAGCTCGGAGTCCGGGAGGCCGTCGAGGAGCTTCGCCGTCTCCTGGAGGGTGACCTCGACGGTGGTGCGGGCGTTCGCGGGGTCGCAGCCGGCGTAAATCGTGAACGAGCCTGTGTCGCGGAATTCGCTGGGATAGCTGTGGATGTCGTACACGAGGGCGCGCTCTTCGCGCAGTTCGAGGAAGAGGCGGCTGGACATGCCTTCGCCGAGGACAGTGCTCAGGAGGTCGACGGCGAAGCGGTCGGGGTGGCTGAGGGAAACGCTGGGATAGGCGATGCAGATGTGGGCCTGCTCGGTCGCCTTGTCGCGGACAGCCAGGCGGGGCGCACCGTTACGGGCGGCGGCGGGGAGCCATGCGCCCGGGGCGGCGGCAGGCATGTCGCCCAGCCAGCGGCCGGCGGCCGCCACCACCTCATCGTGGACGACGTTCCCAGCGGCGACGAGGACCAGGTTTGAGGGCACGTACTGGCGATGGAAGTATCCCGTGACGGCCGAGAGCGGCAGCCACTGGACGGTCTCGGGCGTGCCGCCGACGTTGCGGCCGATCGGCTGGCCGGGCCAGAGGGTCTCATCGATGAGGATGCCGGCCAGCTCGGCGGGGCTGTCCTCGATGCCGGCGAGCTCTTCGAGGATGACCGCGCGCTCCTTTTCGAGCTCGGCGCCATCCATGACCGGGTCGCGGACCATGTCGGCCAGGATATCGATGGTCTCCATCGCGGCGGTGTGGGGGACTTTCGCGTAGTAGACCGTGACCTCGCGGTCGGTGGCGGCGTTGTGCATGCCACCGACGCCTTCGATGGCCTCGGAGATGTCGCGGGCAGTGGGGCGGCGGGAAGCGCCCTTGAAGAGCATGTGTTCGAGGAAGTGGGAGAGTCCCGCCTCGGCATCGGGCTCGTAGCGGCTCCCTGCGCCGACGTAGACGCTGACGGTCGCGGAGCGGGTGTGCGGCATTTCGCCGGTGACGATGCGGAGGCCATTGGGAAGCGTGGAACGTTTGTACATGGGGCAAGGGAGCCGGACCGCCCGGCCAGAAGGATGATCATAAGCGGTCGGCAGCCAGTGGTCAGCTAGCGGGGGGGGAGGGAGGAGTCCCCTCCTCCCCGCGGGGCTTCGGCGCCGCATGCCGCGAGAACCCCGGCCGGGTCGCCGGCGAGCTCTCCTGGGAAGCGGCCGTCGAACGGCCGCCGTGCTGAAAGCTGACAAAATCAGGGGCCCTCCCTATACTCGGCGCGTGCCGCGATGGTATGCCTTCGTGCTGCTGATCCTGAGCGGGTGCGCTCTCATGGGGGCGTGCACCGGGGCATCCAAGACTCCCGCAGACGAGGCCACTCCGGCTTCACCCAACGTGTCCCCGGACGCGAGCGAAAGAGAGGCCCCTCCTTCGGCTTCCAACGTTGCGATCCCGTCCGAGCTGGGCCCGCTGGCGGGCTTTGGCATCGTGGCCTCCCAGGTCGGGCCCACGCTCATCGGTAGCGATGGGGGCAAGGTCACCGGCGCCCATGGGGTGGTTTTGGATGTCTCGCCTGGCGCCTTACCGGCTGATGCTTCCATCACCCTGACCGAGATACGCCTCGATTTTGGGGGAATCGATATTACGACGGGAGAGGCGCTCGCCGTCATCATCGAGTCCGACCTGGACGTAGAGTCGTTCCCTGTGTCAGTCGGCATCACGGTGCCATTTCCCGATCGCGTCACACGAGCCGCACGAGTCGACGGCGACAGTTGGATCGAAGTCCCGATCGAAGATGGGGTCATCTCCATCGATCACTTCTCCACGAACATCCTTGTGGTTGTAACTCAAGCTGTTGAATGGGCATCGGAACGGCTCGGT
>CAUJEQ010000155.1 GCA_963169135.1 Chloroflexota bacterium | reverse complement strand
CCTCGGCGGTGGGCGAGAACTGGTCTGCGTACTCGCTTCAGGGTGCCGGCCGCGATCGCAACTCCGACGCGTTCGCGGTTTGCGACCGGGATGGGCTGCAGGTCTTCGCGATCGCCGATGGCGTGGGCTCGATGCCCGGCTCACCGATCGCCAGTCGGGCCGCAGCCGACGCCATCGTCGCAGCGACCGAGGCCGGCTTCCTCAATGGCCTCGATGTGACAGAGCCGCTCGCCCTGGTTGATGAATCGGTGGCCCTGGCGCTCGACGATGCGGGGCTGCAAGGCGGGACAACGCTCGCGTTCGTCGTCTCGGCCGGTCGGCAGACCTACCTCGCGAGCGTGGGAGATTCGGAAGTCCACGGCGTGCGGGAACTCGGAGAGTCGGTTCTCCTCCATCCGCTCGATCACGTCCCGAGTCGGCCGAATGTGCTCCTGGCCTGGATTGATGGCCGCGCCGATTACGCGCCACATGTGCAAGAAGTTGAGCAACAGACCAGCATCGTCTGCCTGATGTCGGATGGCATCCCGGGCAGCCTGCGAACCGACCAGATCGCTGCCATCAGCAGGGCGGCACCGATCCGTGAGGCCGCGCGAGAGCTCGTGCTCGCTGCCCGTGCAGCGGGTGCCCGCGACGACCTGACGGCCATAGTGGTGCGCCTCGCGACGGTTCGAGAACCGGTTGGTGGCGGAACTTGCATCGGAGCGACTACGACCCAGAATACGCACCAGGAGCCAGGAACTTGAGCGACGAGCTGCAACCCGGCGATCTGGTGGGCGATTACACGCTTGAGCAACGCCTTGGCGGTGGCGGGTTCGGTGCCGTGTGGCGGGCAACACAGACATCCACGGGCAAAACCGTCGCGCTCAAGGTCCTGCGCACCGATGTCTACTCGACCGACACGCTTCGCCTGCGTAGCGAAGTCGAGCTCCTCGCGGCGACCGCCTCCAGCCGTTCCCCTCACGTTGTGAAGGTTCTCAGCGGCGGAATCGAACCCCAGCCGTTCGTGGTCATGGAGTTCATCGAGGGAGTTGACCTCGGTAAGGAACTGGAACGACGCAAGCGCATTCCGCAACTCGAGGTCATCCGCATCGGCGCGGCCGTCGCCAACGCGCTTGCAGCCCTCGAGTCCGTCGGCATCATCCACCGGGATATCAAGCCGGCAAACGTGATGGTTGATGTCGACGGTGTGGTGAAACTCACTGACTTCGGCATCGCCAAGATCGTCGGGTTCGACTCGATCACGGCCACCAGCCAGATGCCCATGAGCATGGCTTACGCCGCGCCGGAGGCCTGGGAAGGGCAGGCTTCACACCAATCGGACCTCTACTCGCTTGGGTGCTTGCTCTTCCAATGCCTCGCGGGCCGGCCTCCGTTTACCGGGAGCCCGGCGCAGCTGTTCCGGGAACACACCACCAAGGACCCGGACTGGACGCTCCTGCCGGAGGGTACGGTCCCGGCACTTCGCGACCTGCTTCGCAGTTCCCTTGCCAAGTCGCCCGGCGACCGTCCCGCGAACCCCGCCTCGGTCGCGTCGCGGCTTGCAGAGGCCGAGATGGAGCTGAACGCACGCGTTCAGCAGGGGGCTGCGAGCGACCTGCCAGCGCACGAGCCGCAGGCGTTCGGGCCCTGGCTGCGGCGCGAGAAGCACCCCACTCAGCCATGGGCGTTCCTCTGCATCCACGAGACGACTGGCGAGAAGGCGACGGTCGAAATCCATTTCGCCGACAACATCGAGTACGGCGCGCGGCTGCGCAAGGCGGTTGAGGTCAACCCGAAGCTCGTGCCGCTGGGTGCCGAACGGCTGCCTGGCACGAACCGGCTGGTGCTGCGCCCCGGCGAGGCCTGGAACGAGGCACCGGTGGGGCAGTTCGCCTTCTGGGTAGCGCGCGAGGAGTTGCCGGTGCGACCGGGGCCGGAGGTGGTGGATGAGGCGATGCTCGTCGGAACCGCTGGCAGACTGGTCGCACTTTCTGATGCCGCCGCGAGTTCCGGGCTCGACCTGAGGTTCCCAGCGTCCTCGCTCGCGCTATTCGCTGATGGGACCGTCGTCCTGCGCCGCCCTGGTCTCTGGGATGCCGGCGACGATGGGATGGAGTGGTTGCGGTCGCTGCCGCTGGAAGAGTCGGCCAGCGGAATCGTCCAACGAGGGAAACGTGTCACTGACCTGCGGGTGGTTGGCGATGCGGCGGGATTCGCGCAGCTGGCACAAATCTCGACCTACGCAGCCTCGCTCGACGAATCGGCGATGGTTGGGATTTCGGTCGGCCGAACGACGAACAGGCGGATACCTGAGCCGCCGGTCGCAGTGCCAATCCCAAGTCCGGAGCCGGAGAGACCATGGACTCTGCTAGGCGCTGACGTACCGCGTGAGCTGGAACTGGAGGGACAGGAACCAAAACGACGCTATTGGTGGTACGTCGCAGGCACGGCGGCGTTCTTCGTGGGGGTGCCCGCTGTGCTGGGGCTGGTGATTTGGGCTTGGCCGGACAACAGTCGAGGAAAGAGTGCGGCGACAGCCCAGACGGCCACCACCGCACCAACTTCGACTCCAGAACCCACGCGTTCGCCGACCGCTGGCGCAACTCCGTCGGCGACCTCGGCTCTATCTTCCCCATCCGCTGGCGCAACTCTGTCGGCGACCTCGGCTCTATCTTCCCCGACCGCTGGCGCAACTCCGTCGGTGACCCATTCACCGACTTCTACGCAAACTCCCGTGGCGACTCCCACATATGTGCCTACAGTCCCCATCCCATCCTCGTTGGAGATTTTAGGATGGAGCGCGATTCTCGACTCAACTGTCATAGTCAAAGTTACTTTTCGCTATGATGGGCCGATGTATGATCGATATGGCGTGTTTGTTCAACTTAGGACTGACCAGGTCGATTCCGAGTACTATAGAATTATCAACGGTGTGAATACCGTTGTGTTTGATTTTTCGAATCGTACATGGATGTACTGTAATAATCCGGTTGGGCCTAAATTCTACCGCCTCGAAATTTTCTGGGGGAATGGCATTACGGGTGATCAACAGATCGCGCGCCAGTACATCACTATTCCCTGGTCATGCGGTCAATTCAGTGGGTAGTCCGCCCCGTGAGCACCGTCGCGCCCCCGAACCGAGCCCTAGCAGGCTGCTGAAAAAGGGGCGGTGGCGGATACGGTATAGGTATGTGATCACTTATTCTTGGTGAAGCTGCCAGGAGGGTGAAAGATGCGCGGACGGACGGAACGCCAGGGGGAGATGTTGCTGGGGGTGACGGTTGAGGAGTTCATCCCGGCCAGTCACCCGATCCGGCGGATTCGGCTGCTCACCGACCAGGTCCTGGCCGAACTCTCCCCTCAGCTCTCGGCGATGTACTCGAACATCGGACGGCCGTCGGTCCCGCCAGAGCACCTGGTCAAGGCCAGCCTGCTGATGGCTCTCTACTCCATCCGCTCCGAGCGCCAGTTCTGCGAACGGCTCCAGTACGACCTCCTCTTCAAGTGGTTCCTCGGGCTCACCCTCACGGAGCCGGCGTTCGACGCGACGAGCTTCACGAAGAATCGCCAGCGGCTGCTTGGGCAGGAGATCGCGCTGGGCGTGTTGGCCGAGGTGGTGCGCGAGGCCCGGCGGCGAAAGCTCATCTCCGAAGACCACTTTTCAGTCGATGGCACCCTCTTGCAGGCCTGGGCTTCGCTCAAGAGCGTGCGGCCGCGCGATGATCAGGAGCCACCGGCGGGTGGCGGCCGCAACCCGGATGTCGACTTCAAGGGCCAGCAGCGGACGAACGAAACGCACGTCTCGGCGACAGACCCGCAGGCCAGACTGGCGCGCAAAGGGAACGGTCAGGAGACGAAGCTCTCCTACGCTGGCCATCTGCTGACGGAGAACCGCACTGGTCTCATCCTCGGCGTCCTTGTGACGGAAGCGACCGGCACGGCCGAGCGCGACGCCGCACTCAGGTTACTGGACGAGCGCCTCACGCCGCGAAAGCGGGTGACCGTCGGGGCCGACAAAGGCTACGACACGAAGGCATTCGTCGAGGCTCTGCGCGAGCGCGAAGTCACACCGCACATCGCCCGAAACACCTCACGGCGACGCAGCGCGATCGATGGCCGGACGACCCGTCACCCGGGTTACGGCCAGAGCCAGCGGGCGCGCAAGCGGATCGAGGAGTGCTTCGGCTGGATGAAGACGGTGGGCGGTGGGCGCAAGCTGCGCTACATCGGCCTGGCCAAGAACCAGCTCTGGGCGACCTTCACCGCCGTTGCCTACAACCTCGTCCGCATGGCAAAGCTCCAACCCGAGACCGCCTGAATGGCTCTCCCGCCGCTCGAAGTCCCCGTAAACAGGCCATCGGCACTGCCGGGGAAGCTTCGCTCTGCCCTTCGAACCGCCGCTCTCCACCTTGATAGGGGCGGCATGTTAGCCCGCGACACCCCCC
>CAUJEQ010000154.1 GCA_963169135.1 Chloroflexota bacterium | reverse complement strand
GAACAGCATCCTGGTGAAACTAACGGCCCTCATCGAGGGTACGGACGCCCCCGGCTAGGCGCACTACTTCGGCAGGGTCAACGTTAATGGGCGCTTGACCTGGATCCAGACGATGACGTTGTTACCGAAGTCCTCGATGGTGTTCACAGCGTCGGGCGCGCCCGGGATGTAGCGCTGCCACTCCTGGAGGTCGGCGTCCCAGGCGTAGATGACGACGATGTCGTCCTCAAGGCCCGCGATCGTCTCTGCAATGCCAGCTGTGGGCGAACCGGTTGGGACCAGGTTCCAGCCTTCGGCAAGCTCGACGGCGGTTTCGCTTCCGAAGGGGATGGTCACGTCGATGACGATCTCGCCCTCGCCATCGAGCAGGAAGCTCGCCGGGATGGGGTTGTCGTGGACCGTACCGTCGCAGAAGACCGTGCTGATGATGAAGTCGTCCCAGGTCAGGTGTACGAAGTCGCTGGCGCCTGCGAAGACCTCGGTACCGGTGCCGATCCAGAGGTTGTCGGCTGCGCCGGGACCCCCGAGGAAGGTCTTGCTTTCGCCCGGTTCCAGGTAACCGTCGAGGTCCCGGTGCTCGGCATTCCCGACATCGGTGCCGGTGCTCTGGAGGCCGTAGCCCGCGAGGTTGACGAGGTGGTCGCTGACGTTCTTAACGGTGATGGTCTCCTGGCCGGTGCACTGGAGGTTGGTGATCCGCACCTCTCCAGGGACCGGAGACGGCGGCGCCGGGAAGGTCACCATCACGTTGGTTGGTTTCATAAGGCTGTTGGAAACCTGGATCCAGGCCTGGCACTCATCGTCGGCGAGGGTGGGCTTCGCGATATCGGTGTTGATCGGCCGCCCGAGCGCATCCATGGTGTCGAACGATGTGGCGGTGGCAAAGCGGCGGGTGCCGTTGATATCGAACGGCCGGTCGGCGGCGCCGATGATCGTCCCACCGCCCGCATCGATTTCGAATTTGACCGGCACGCCCAGCGTGTTGTTGTAGTTGGCCGAATCGCAGAAGCCATCGCGGTCGCGGAGGTGGGCGACCACGTATTTGATCTGGGGCGAATCGGTGTTGACGATGGTGACTTCCTTGTAGCCCGCCCAGCGCCAGTCGGTGGAAGCCTTGTTGGAGGCGACCGCCGGCCACTTGCCCCGGGTCCTTGCCTCCGGGTATTCGGCGACGGCGTAGTAGAGGCCATGGCCGACGACATCCTCGAGCTTGCACTGGGGGTTGCCGTTGAAGCGGTTGGGGGCGCAGTCCTCGTACGTGAGGTTGAGGTCGCCGAAGGTATCGACGGATGCGCTGCCGGCGCCGTCGCTGGGCTGGCTCATCATGCGCGGTTTGTCGAGAGTCCCCAGGGCGGTCGTGGCCTTCGTGTGCGGGTTGACGTTGAAGGAGAAGTCAGTCGCGTCATCGGGAATGAAGAAGCCAGACGAGCCGTTCTTCACGGCTGTCTTGTAGTTGTTCACCACGGTCTCGTTGTCCATCAGGAACGTGATGATGGCGGCGGGCATCTCGATTCCGCCCCAGTTGTTGCGGAGGCCCGAGGGGCCCTTGAGGGTCTCCCAGTCGTCCGGGAGGATCCAGCGATCCTGCGGCACGGCGCGGCCATCGGGTTTCACTTCAGCGGGACGGCCCGAGGGATTCGTGCCGACGAAGTAGCCGCGGACGCCGGCGGTCACATCACCGAACGACGAAACGAACTGGTCGGGCGTGGCGTCGATGGTCAGGTCTTCGAAGATGATGAAGAAGACCGGGAAGGCGACCTTGGAGAAGGGGTTCTCGGTCAGGAAGACTTCGATATCGACTTCGCCGGGCTCCTCGCTCTCGTAGCGGACCGTGGCGGAGCAGCCCGCGCCGAAGTCGGCAGATGCGCGGTTCGGACCATCGAGTGTGATGCCCGGGCCAGGGATGAATGATCCCGGCTGGTTCTCGGGGCGTACAAATTGCACCGTCTGCCCGGCGCAGGAGCCGGTGCTGGCGAAGGCATAGGTTATGGTCACGAATTCGCCAGCCCAGGCGACCCGGGGGGTCTTGTTGGCGGGGATGAAGCTGAAGCGGAGATCGACCCATTCCTGCGGGGTTGCCGGCGTGGTCTGGCCGGGGTAGAAGACATCGATCTGGATGCGGACCTGCGCATTTGCGGAGCATCCGGGGGCGTTGACGGTTGAGTACTTGATGTCGTCTGGCGTCGCGTCGTCGTCGCCAAAGGCGAGGGAGAACGGGTTGCCGTCGCCAGCGTTGATTTCGAGTCGCCCGCCGACGCTGATGCCCATGATGGCAGTGGGCTTGCTGTTGTCCTTCACCACGAAGTAGCCGCACTGGCCAACGATCTGGGCGCGGATCCAGGCGCCGTCGAGCGGCAGGTCCGCGTAAAGGATGCCGCCGGTGTTGTGCGAGCCGAGCACCCACTCGGTGAAGCCGGCGCCCGAGATCATCGTGCCATCGCCGACGTTGAACTGCATGGGGACCGTAAGGGTGGTAAACGTGGCGATCCCCGTGGATGGTGAACCACCTGTCGTGATCACGGTGCGGTCGATGCGGTTCCATTGCGTGACGAGTGGGCCGGCAGCGCCGCCATCAAAGCCATTCCCGTCACCGTTTGTATCGAAGAAGGCAACGTCGGGGACCGCGCCAGGATTATTGGTGAAGTTCACGCTGATGGTGTGCTCGCCGGGCGCGGCGGATGTGTAGCTGAAACAGATGGTACCGTCCTGGACACCATTGAGCCGCGGGTCGTTGGCA
>CAUJEQ010000153.1 GCA_963169135.1 Chloroflexota bacterium | reverse complement strand
CGCGCCCGCCGGATCTGGGCAGCGTGCTCATATGCGTGCGCCGCGTAAATCTCCAGCCACTGCTCCACCGTGTAGCGTCCGCTTTCGGTGTGCCAGCCTTCGCGCGCCCAGTCCACATCGGAGAGATGCTCCAGGATGCTTGCCGACGTTTCCCGCGCCGCTTTCAGTGCTGCCAGCGATGGCTCGATCGGCCGCCGATCGTAAAACAGCGACCGTGACCACAGCTCTTCGTCGTACGCCCAGAGCACGGGTACCGGCTCGGCCAGCAGCTTCCGCAGCCGCAACGCCGAGGTCCATTCGCTGTCCGCCAGGTGGTGCACCACCTGGCGCGCCGTCCAGCCATCGGCGTCCGCGCGGTCGAGTTCGGCCGGTGTGATCCCCGCCAGCGCACCAAGGATTTCGTCGTACCCGGAGCGGTACCGGGCGATCAGGTTGTTTCGCGTTTCAACGTCCATCGAGGGATGCTACCCGTGACGGCATCCATTGTGAGGGGCCAATTCCGCCTTCCCGGTGCCGCACCACTCCCCCGGGCTCTCTACGGCTCCCGGCGGCGCCCCACGAACTGCCTGGGGAATCTCACGGTGAACCTCGCCCCGGCGCCGGGGCTGCTCTCGACGGTGGCCGTGCCCCCGTGGGCCCGCACCAGGTGCTTCACGATCGCGAGCCCCAGTCCCACGCCCGGCTCGGCGCGCGACGAGTCGCCCTTGTAGAACCGCTCGAACACCCGCTCAAGGTTCTGCTCCTTGATCCCCGGGCCGTCGTCCTTCACCGAAAGCGCTACCAGCGGACCCTCATCGGTCGCCGAAACCCGGACCGTGCCCCCCGGTGGGCTGAACTTGATTGCGTTGTCGAGCAGGTTGCTCACCACGCGCAACAACGAGGCCCGGTCGGCCTCAACTGTCTGGGCGCACCCGTCATCCACGATCGTGACTCCGAGTGGCTCCGCCCGCGCCCGCAAAAGCGATGCCGCTTCCGCGACAAGCTCCTCCAGATCCACATTCCCGGGCTGCAGCGTGATCGCCCCGGATTCGATCCGCGAAAGGTCCAGCAGCTCGTTCACCAGTGTCGTCAACCGCTCCACCTGCTGCCGGATGCGCCGCAAGAACTCCGGCTGTTCTTCCGCGTCAACGCCCCCCTCCATCGTCTCGGCCAGCGCCCGGATCGATGCGAGCGGCGTCCGCAATTCGTGCGAAACGTTGCTCACGAAGTCCCGGCGCACCTGGTCCACGCGCTGCACGTCCGTCAGGTCCGTCAGCATCAGGAGCACCGCCCAGTCGCCCCCTTCCCGGATCGGCAGCGCCGCAGCACGGAGCGGTGTGCGGTTTGGGCCGAATGTCACCACCTCGGTTGCGCCCCGCGCCGGGTCCGCTATCACCCGGCGGACGAGCGCGTCCAGCTCGTAGTCTCGCGCCGTTTCGATCAGCGGGCGGCCGATCGCCTCACCCATGGTGCCCCCGAACAGCCCCACCGCCGCCGGGTTCAGGAAGCTCACACGTGTGTCCGCGCGCAAGGCCACCATGGCGTCAGTCGATGCATCGAAGACCGCTTCCAGGCGTGCTTCTTCGGCGGCGACGTTCTCGAACAGCTCCTCCACCCGCCCCGCCATCGCGTTGAAGGCGCTCGTCAATTCTCCAGCGGGTCCGGGCTGGTCTGGCACCCGTTGGGCCAGTTCCCCGTCGGCAATCCGCCCCGACGCCTCCACCACCGTCCGCAGGGCCGCCGCCGGCCGTCGCAGCGCCAGGTACCCGGCGAGCGTTGCGACGACCGCCACCGCGATGCTGCTATACGCCCAGAGTGCACTTGGTTCGCGCAGTAACAGCCCAACGCCAAGCCCCGCAATCCCGCTGGCAAGCCCCACCACGGCCCCGCGCAAGGCGAGGTCGCGTCTCATCGTCTAGCCTTCGAAGAGATAGCCGCTCCCACGGATGGTCCGGATCCGCACCGGGTTCGCGGGGTCGTCTTCGACCTTCTGGCGCAACCAGCGAATGTGGACATCCACCGTCCGAGGCCCGCCGTAGAAGTCGTAGCCCCACACCTCATCGAGGATCTGCTCCCGCGAGAACACCCGTCCCGGGTGTTGCAGGAAGAATAACAGGAGTTCGAACTCCTTCGGCTTCATCCGGAGTACCTTGCCCCCGCGGACCACTTCGCGCCGCTCCCGGTCCACCTGCAGATCACCCGAGATCACCACCGTGGGCCCCGTGTCCGGCTGCGCCCGCGCCCCGGAGCGCCGCAAGAGTGCCCGTACCCGCGCCATCAGCTCTCGCATCCCGAACGGCTTGGGCATGTAGTCATCCGCCCCCGTATCGAGCCCCGCCACCCGGTCGCTTTCCCCGCCCAGCGCCGTCAACATGATGATCGGGACGTCCGAGTCGCGCCGGAGCATCCGGCAAACCTGGATCCCGTCGATCCCCGGGAGCATCACGTCCAGCAGGATAAGGTCCGGCTTTTGCTCCCGAGCCAGCCTCAGGCCATCGTCCCCGCGCGAGGCCGTCACCACCGTGTACCCCTCGCGCTTCAGGTTGTGCGCAAGCGTGAACAACAACGATTCTTCGTCTTCTACGACCAGTACCCGGGGGGCCGCCGCGGTGGCTGCTGTCATCTCCTTCGATATTAACGCTTCGAGTTAACGGCGAATGAACGTCGCTTACTGCTACCATCGAAGCACAATGTCCGACTCTCCCGAGACTTCCGCGCCCCCGTCTCCATCCGCCGCCCGCCGCAACCCCGCCGGCTACGCGATCCTTGGCCTCGCCGTGATTGCCGCCCTTGCCGTTGGCGTCTATCTCTTCGTTTCCGGCGGTGACGACGGTAATGGAAACGAACCGGCGGCCACCGTCCCGGGCCTTTCCGGCGTCCCCAACCCCTACCCCGATACCGGCCCGCTGGACCCCAACCGCCCGGTCATCGGCCAGACTGCCCCTAACTTCGCCCTCGTCGACGCCCGCGACACTTCCGTCGTCCGCGAGCTCAAGGACTACCGCGGCCAGGCCGTCGTCGTGAACTGGTACGCCAGCTGGTGCGGCCCCTGCAAGGCCGAAATCCCCGACTTCCTCGAAGCCCAGGAAGCCCTTGGCGATCAGGTCGTCTTCCTCGGCGTCAACTTCCTCGAATCGCAGGACAAGGCCGTCGGCATCCTCGATGAGCTCGGCGCCGGCTACCCGGCCGTCCTCGACGCCAGCGGCTCCGTCGCCGACCACTACCGCGTCGCCGGCATGCCCAGCACATTCTTCGTCGACAAGGATGGCGTCCTCCGCGCCATGAAGACCGGCCGGGTCACCGAGCAAGAACTCGGAGAATTCCTCACCAAAGCCGGGGTCCCCTACGCTCCGTGACCATTCCGAAATTCGATGCCGCGAGAGTGGCCGGGCTCATCGCCGAGGCCGCCGCCATCGAGATCATCCCCCGTTTCCGCCACCTCGGCACCGCCGATATCCGCCAGAAGTCCTCCCCCGGCGACCTGGTCACCGTCGCGGATGAGGCCATGGAGCGCCGCCTCGCCACCGCACTCCGCGGCTTGCTCCCCTGGTCCGTCGTCATCGGCGAGGAGGCTGCGGCTGCTGACCCGGCCGTCCACGACCTCATGGCTGGCGATGATCCCGTCTGGGTGATCGACCCCCTCGATGGGACCTCGAACTTCGTTGCCGGCCGCGCAGCGTTCGGCGTCATCGTTGCGCTCGTCTTGCGTGGCGAGACACGTATGGGCTGGATCCACGACCCAAACGCCGGCCACACCGCCACCGCGGAATGCGGGTCCGGCGCCTGGCTCAACGGCGAACGCCTGGCGGTGACCGTCCCGGGCTCCACCGCCGCGCTCCGGGGAGCCATGGCCACGAAATTCTTCCCGCCGCCTCTCCGCGAGCACCTGAACGCCCGCCGGGGCCTGTTCGAGCGCCACCGCCAGTCCCATGCCGCCGGCGACTACGTCGAACTCGTCCGCGGGACGCTCGACTTCTCCCTCTACCAGCGCACCCTCCCCTGGGACCACGCCGCCGGAACCCTGCTCCAGGCCGAGGCCGGGGGCTACTCCGCCCGCCTCGATGGCACCCCGTATCGTCCCATCCACCGCGACGGAGGCCTCCTCGCCGCACCGGACCGGGCGGTCTGGGACTATCTCTACCACGAACTCTTTCAGTCCGCGGACTAAGGGAATGCCCCTATTTCGGGGCCCGCCGGCCACTTGCGGCACGTCACTGTGACTGTTCTCACAGAGATGACGCCCATCCACCGTTAGTCTGATAGCCGTGGCCGCCAGATCACCGAATCGTCGGACCACGGGAGATCGATCGTTGACCAGTCCCGCCCTTTCAGCCGGTACCGATGGCCTTACCACCGCACCGCGTGCCCTTCTTCTTATCGATGTAGCTGGATCGCTCCGGATCACTCGCCAGCTTGGTGACATTCAGGCCTACCGCCTCCTCAAGTTCCTTTCGACAACCATCAGCCACTCGCCGACTATGACCGGCGGCCGGCTCGTCCGCAGCCTTGGCGATGGGTTCCTCCTGGAATTCGATACGGTCGAAGGCGCAATTGCCCACGCCGT
The DNA here is from genome assembly GCA_963169135.1 of Chloroflexota bacterium. GTDB lineage: Bacteria > Chloroflexota > Dehalococcoidia > Tepidiformales > Tepidiformaceae > Amarobacter. Next base: position 6,091 of record CAUJEQ010000153.1, on the reverse strand, counting down.
CGCCGCCCAGCGTGGCGTCGAGGAGCTTAATCCGACCGAATGCTCCCTCAAGGTCCGCTGCGGCATCCACTACGGTGACGTCCTCGAGGCCGATGGCGATGTCTTCGGCGTTGCCGTCTATCTCGCTGCCCGCGTATGCAGCCACGCCCACGGCGGCGAAATCCTGCTCACTGCCGATGCCCGCGAGGCGATCAACGGCGCGCCACTCCCGCTCAATGCATTCGGCCCGACGTTGCTCCCCGGATTCGAAGAGCCGGTCGGCCTGTTCGAACTGCCCTGGCGAGAGCTTCCCGCGTAAGACAGCCCTCAGGCAGCCGCAATCTCGTCCCGGTGCACCACCATCGCACAGCGATCCTGGGTTGCGATGAGCCCGGCTTTCCGCGCCCGCTCCAGCCCCTCGTCGTTGGTGATGCCCACCTGCAGCCACACCGTCCCCGCGCCAACCGCGATCGCGTCGTCGATAACCGGGCCTGTCTCGCTCGGCCGCACGAACACGTCGACCACGTCGATGTGGCCTGGCACATCGCGCAGCGACTCGTATGCCTTTTCGCCCAGCACCTCTTCTGCGGGGAACCTTCCCCGGTGCACTGGCACCACGGTGTACCCGTGATCCTTCAAGTAACTTGCTATCCGGTAGGCCGTCCGGTCCGTCCTCGAATCCAGGCCGACCACGGCAATCCGCTTCGCGTTCCGCAGCGCTTCAGTGGCGTCGTCCACGACTTCTCCTTGAGCTCCGCTCATTGGTGGTGGCCGGCACTGCCGGCTCGCCCGTTTCCGTATCGATTTCGACCAGCTCCCAGCCCTCCGGCAGCGTGATCGTTGTCCCCACCAGGTTCGCCACCGCCTGGCCGACGGCGAGAGTCCGGTCCATACCGTCGGCCTGGCCATACGCCGGGACGGGCACCTGCGCCAGCGTGAGCCGCTTTCCGCTCGCCTTCACCAGCACCAGCGCGAACTGGCGGAGGTCATCTACCTCGTCCTTCCAGCGGTCTGGCTGGTCCCCCTCGATGGTCACTTCCAGGTGGTCGATCTTCCCGAACGGCACCAGTTCCTTTGTCCCGATGCCCATCCCCAGGTATCCCTGCTGCCACGTTGCCGATCCCTTCTTCCGGTCGACCACGACATCTGCCCCCACCACCGAGCTGATCAGGCTCATCATCGAAAATGGGACGAGGATCAAGCAGAGGAGCAACAGCGTTACAAGCAGCCAGAACGGCATCCCCTGGCCCCTGGTCGCCATGAACCAGCCAGCCCCGGCACAAAACAGTAGCCCCAGCAACGGCAGGATGACCGTCCCGCGCGCGCTCTTGATCTCGATCTTGTCCTCGCCGATCACGGCCATCGCGCGATGGAGCAGGATCTCCCGCCTTCCATCGCGGCGCTGAATGACGACGTGGCCCGGCAGGTCGTGCACCACGTTTCTAGCGTAGCCGGGAACGTGAATTGGGGCATGGAAGGCGGTCAGGACCGGCTATACTGAACCACGATGGCGATCAGACAACCACTCCCCCGCCTGCAACGCGCCTCGCGCTACAACGGCCGCCGGATGACCGAGGCGGAGTATCTCGCGCTCCCCGAAGAGAGGCCGTACCTGGAATACGTCGACGGAGTCGTGATTCAGAAGCCCATGCCCAACGCAATCCACCGGAAGCTTGTCAAGTACATCGTCGTCGAACTTGCACTGTACGAAAGGCGCGCTGGCGGCGATTCCGGCCCCGAAGGCCGCATCCGCCTCGGCGACGGGCCCAGCTACCGGATCCCCGACGCAGCCTACTGGGCCCCCGGCCGCCCTTCCGGCGATGACAGCATCCCCACCCTGGTCGTCGAAGTCCGCTCGCCCGGGCAGACCATCGGCGAACTTCGCGAAAAGTGCCGCTTCTACCGCAGGAGTGGCGTCGAGGCGTGCTGGCTCATCGACCCCGAAGCCCGCACCGCGGAGGTCTTCGATGCCGGCCGTGACGGCCAGCGCTTCTCGGGCGCAGTCGACGTCTCTTCGCCCGCCGTACCTGGCTTCGCTGTCTCCCTCTCTGCGCTCTTTGCTGCTATCGGCGAGTAATTCACCCGATTCGATTACTTCGCATCCGCCTATTTATCCGATACAATCCACCTATCGCTGCCCGTTCGACCGGGCCACGAAGGAGTGCCCCTCTATGTCTTCCCCCTCCCTTGTCGACGTCCCCGGCCTCAATTTCGACTGGTTGAACCTCGATACCGAACAGGGCATGCGCGTCAACGCTGGCCGCCGCGGCCTCACCCTCGAACAGATCAACGCCATGACCTACGGCGTCGATCCCTACGATGAAGGCGGAGCCGCCGTCTTCAAGCCCCGTGGCGCCAGGGCCGACGAGCGCTCGCCCCGCCACGCCCGGCAGTACCGTTCGAAGGCCGACGTTTGGTCCGAAAGCGCCATGCTCCTCTACGAAGAGGCCAACCAGCGCCAGTGGTCCAGCGCCGTGGACATTCCCTGGGACGAGGTGAAGCCCCTCCCCGACGACCTCGAGTGGGCCATGTGCACCCTTTGCACCTTCCTCACCCAGGTCGAGTTCATCGCCGGCGACCTGCCCGGCCGCTTCATGGAGCAAGTCCACCCGGACCACTTCGAAGCCCAGCTCTTCCTTGGCACCCAGATCATGGACGAGAGCCGCCACCTCGACGTCTTCCGCAAGCGCGCCCTCGTGAACGGCGGCGGCATGGTCGATGCTGGCTTCGGCGCCATCAACCTCCTCGCGGTCGATGACTTCACCGAAATGACCGCCCTCCTCCACCTCGTGGGCGAAGGTTTCGTGCAGACCCTTTTCCGGATGGGCGAGCTCATCTCCCAGAACGAAGCCGAGAAGAAGATCTTCCGCCTCGCCGCCCAGGATGAGAGCCGCCACCTCGCCTTTGGCGTCACCCACCTGAAGTACGTGATGGACACCGAGCCCTGGCGCAAGGAGGAGCTGCACCACTACCTGGACATGCAGGAAGGCGCGCTCGGCCAGAGCCAGCAGGCCAGCCTCACCACCAACCCCACCACCGGCGAAGCGCTCGCCATCCTCGCAGGCGGCGGCATCGAGAAGATCGACGAAGGCTTCCAGAAGCTCATGATCATGCGCAAGCGCCAGGTCAACGAGTACATGCACCGCCTCGAAGTCATCGGCCTCGGTGACCGCCGCGAGCGCATGGCAGCCGGCATGCGCGAACTGCTCGACCCGGTGAAGTAACGCCGCTGAGCCCCGCGAACCATCCATCCCCTCCCGCTCAACCGCGGGAGGGGATTCGCACACGTGAGGAGAGGATTGTGGAACTCAAGACAGCAACCCGGACCCGCGCCGAACAACTTGGCTGGTCCGTCGAACTCATCGAACGCATCGAGCGCTCACCCCTGAAGGACGCCGTCGTCGCCAACATCGCCATGAAGACGCTCCCCGCCGAGCGCGTTTCCGGCTTCGTCGATCTCGTCGAGCGCGACCCCGACCGGATGAGCGGCCTGACATTCAACTTCATCCGTACCCGCTCCGAGCGCGGCGTGCGCGCCGTGCCCGGCCCCGACGGCCTCGGTACGCCCGAAATCAACATCGGGACCTACGGCCAGGTCCCGGACCACTGGCCCTACGAGAATGACACGCCGCTCGGTTCTCATCCTTCACCTGATAACTATGCCCCGGGCAGCTACTACATCTTCGACAAATCCGAAATCTGGGCCGATGGCGTCGACCACCTGTACGAACAGGCGATCCGCGAACGCTGGGTCCCCGCCACCGACCTCGACTGGGCGAACGGCCTGAAGGAGCTCCCGGAGGAGATCGAGCGCGCCGTCTGCCAGCTGGCCACCATCTACAGCGGCCACGGCCTCACCGAGCAGAAGATCATCGCCAAGTGGCTCGAGCCCATCAGCTACGGCTTCCACGATGTCATGCTCTTCCTCGGCACCCAGATCTACGACGCCGGCCACAAGGTCGAGGCGCTCCGCAAGCGCGCCCTCGCCAACGGCGGCGGCCTCGGCCAGTCTTCCCTCGGCGCCCTCTACCGGGCCTGGTATGGCTCTCTCAAGTTCACCGAGATGATGGTCGGACTCAACATCGTCTACAAGTCTTACGAGCTCACCCTCTTCGAGTCCTACCGCGACTTCGCCAAGACCGATGTCGAAGCGAAGATGTTCGACCTCATGGCGCGTGACTCCCGCCGCCACCTCGAATACGGCAAGCGCCACCTGCTCTGGTACACCCAGCACCACCCGCGCGGTCTCGAAAACGTCCGCTTCTGGCTCGGCAAGGCCGAGAACCTCCTCGGGATCGAACTGCGCCACAGCCACGTCGAACGCGAGGCGCTCGTGATCCTTTTCGCCGACGGCATGGAGCGGCTCAGCGCGGGCGTCGAACGCCTCGGGAAGCTCCGCGAGAAGCAGCTCATGGACTACGTCGCCGTCCTCGACGGCGTCGGCATCGACCGCCTTCCGCATGTGAATCCCGGCCTTTCGAAGCTCGCCGAAGACCCACTCATGGTGTGACGTTCGCGCCCGGTCAACGACGCGAATGGCCCGGCAACTGCCGGGCCATTCTTCGTCTGCGCGCGTTCCTGCCTTAGCCCCCGGGCTTCGCGATCATCAGCCACAAGAAGACGATGAAGCTGACATCCAGCAGCACCCCGACGACCGTCCCCACCGGGTCGTTCAGCTGCCTGCTCACCTCGGCCGTCACTTCGCCGTTCCCGAGCGCGGCCGCGCTCGCCCGGATCTGGCGGTTCTTCCGCATGAAATAGCCGTGGTCGACCGCCAGCACCACGATGAGCAGCGCGTACGCGGCCGAAACCCACGGATCGCCGTACTCGAACCCGCCCTCGTCGACCAGCAGCGTCCCGAAGACCACCGCCAGGGCCGCGCCCGCGGAAGTCACATACAGCTCCGACCGCCGTTGGAGGTCGAGCAGCGTTACCACGGTGTTCGCCGCCTTCACCCGTCCTGCTGCGATGGCGGTGCCCGTCGTCAGGCCCCCGGCCGCCAACAGCAGGAAAACGCCCGCCAGGTGCCCGAAGAGATACCAGTCCTGAGTGTTCATGGTTGCCCTCCTGCGCGGACAGTACTGCAGGCTGATTGGGAATGCCAGAGATTTCGACGAAGAGGGCGGAGCCTACTCACACCCCGTCGGCGCGAACGCGTTCAGCTGCTCGCGCTGGCTGCACTGCCGCTTCGCAGTGTCCACCACCAGGCGCCCCGCGCCGTCTATCGACACCGGGTAGCGGTCCAGGTTTCTCCCGTCGCCGTCCAGCCGCAGGCCGGTCACGTCGTACAGCGCCCCGCCGCACTCCTCCCGGAAGACCAGCGTCGAACCCGCGGCATCGTCGCTCATCACCGCACCGTAGCGCTCCAGGATGCCCGGCAACCGCGCGTCTGTGAGTTGCATCGGCGCCACGCGGCACCGCCGGTCCGGGCGTGCCCGGTTCGCCGCATCCAGGTCCGCGAGCGCCAGGTACTTTCCGTCCGCCAGCCGCACCAGGAACAGGTTCTCCTCACCGACGAACTCCACGGACCCCGGTGCATAGGCCTCCGCATCCTCGAGCCGCACCTTTCCCGTGTCAGCGCCCGATTCGAGGAACACGATCAGGAAGGCGACAAGCCCGAAGACCGCTATCACGAACGCCAGCGCTGAGACGCACCCCAGCAGCACCGGCGGCCGCGCGTTCTGCACGCCTTCGTTGGGAACCCGCGCCATCCGCTACCGGACCCCGGCTCCGCCGTCGGGGATGCTGGCGAACGTGACCATCGCACGCCGGCGCGCCGTCAAGTCGTGGTCCCCGGCCCTCGCGAGCACTCGCTCCAGGGCCGCATCCAGCCCTCCCGGCGCGACCACTTCGTCCACCAGCCCCCACCGCAGGGCAGCCTCGGCGCCGATGGGTTCGCCAGTGAGGATCATGTGGCTGGCCACACCCTGCGGTACCAGCCGCGAGAGCGTCTGCGTCCCGCACGCGCTCGGGATGTAGCCCAGGGTCACCTCTGGCAGTGCAAACGACGCCCCCTCCTCCGCGATCCGCACGTCGCACTGGAGCGGCAGCTCCAGCCCCGCGCCGTAACAGAACCCGTGCATCAGTGCGACCGTCAGGCAGCGATGGTTCA
>CAUJEQ010000152.1 GCA_963169135.1 Chloroflexota bacterium | reverse complement strand
ATCGGGCCGGACCGGGAGCCCCCACTTGGCGCAGAAGATCCTGCTGGTCGACGACGAAAGCAATATTCGCGACCTCAACGCGCTCTACCTGGAAAAAGAAGGCTACGCGGTCGAACACGCCACGAACGGGACAGAGGCACTGGCGCGGTTTGCGCAGTCGGAGCCCGCGATGGTTGTGCTCGACGTGATGATGCCCGGGATGGACGGGTTCGAAGTGCTGCGAGAACTACGGCGAGACCACGACACGCCCGTTCTGATGCTGACGGCCCGGAGCGAGGATATCGACAAGATCGTCGGGCTCGAGCTGGGAGCCGACGACTACATGTCGAAGCCGTTCAACCCGCGGGAGCTGGTGGCGCGCGTGAAGCGCATTCTCCACCGGGTGGAAGGCGGCCGGAAGCCGCAGAACGCAATCAGCGTGGCGAACCTTTCGGTGGACAAGGCGCGGCGCGAGGCAAAGGTGGACGACGACATGCTGCAGTTGCGGACGAAGGAGTTCGACCTGCTGGTGGCATTCGTGGAGAACCCGGGGATCGCGCTGACGCGCGACCAGCTGCTCGGTTCAGTGTGGGGATACGACTTCGCAGGAGAAACGCGCACGGTAGATGTCCATGTGCAGCACCTGCGCTCGAAGCTGAACCGTGCGAAGGTACAGATAGAAACCCTGCGAGGCGTCGGGTACAAGCTGGTCGAAACCCCGGCCTGACCCCGCGGGCGGAGGTGCCGCACCCGGTGGCGCAGCTGAGGACAGGTCACGCGGAACCAGTGGGCGGCCCGCGGCTGTTAGCGGGGCCGGGCACCGGCATGGGAGCGATCCGTGGATAGTCTCCAGGTCCGGCTGCTGCTGACGTACCTCGCAATCATCATCGTAACGCTGATGCTGGCGGCGCTCAGCCTCTTCCTGCAGATGGGCGAGTATCGCGAGCAAATCTCGTACGGGAACCTGGAGGACCTCGGCCGGCTGGTGAATTCACAGGCCACTACCGAGATTCAGCGTGCTATCGACGAGGGGGACCCAACGGAAGGCGGCGAGGTGCTACTGGCGGTGCGCCAGTTCCTGACTGCGGGGCGGGTGGCCTCGGATACATCGCTCGCGATTGTCGACCGCGGAGGACGCGTGATTTCCGGGCTGACCTCCCGGCCTCCAGACCAGATGCTGGATGGTGCGGTGGTGCGGGACCTGAAGGAGCAGACGCCGACCGAGGGGAGTGCAGACCCCGCGGCAGAGCCGCGACGCTGCAGGCTCGATATCCCCGAGCGGCCGGCGATCCTGTGCGTGAGCATGGCGCTGGACCCGGTGATCCTGGAGGCACTAAACGAGACGGACGCATCGGCGATTATCGTGGCCCGGCCAGCCGCCAGCCTCGGGGAGATCGTCGGGGATCTGATGCCACGACTGTTGTTCTCGGGACTCATCGGAGTGGCGGCAGCGCTCGTGCTGGGGTTCGCATTCAGCCAGAGCGTGGCCTCGCCGCTGCGAGGGATCGCGCGGGCGGCACGGAGCGTGGCGCGGGGAAACTACCGGCAGCGTGTGCCGGCGACTGGCCCGCGCGAAGTGCGCGACCTGGCGGCAAACTTCAACCGGATGACGGAGGAAGTGCAGCGGTCTCAGCAGACGCTGCGGGACTTCCTGGCGAACATTTCGCACGAGCTGAAGACACCGCTGACATCGATCCGCGGGTTCAGCGAGGCCATGCTCGACGGGACGATCGACGACCGCGAAGGGGTCGAGCGGTCGGCCCGGATCATCAGCGACGAGTCGAACCGCGTGCTGCGGCTGGTGCAGGAATTGCTGGACCTTTCGCGCATCGAGAGCGGCCAGGTTTCGATGCAGCAGGACGAGGTGGATCTGCGCGAGCTGTTCGGCCACGTTGGCGAGGTGTTCGCGCTTCGGGCGGAAGAGGCCGGGGTAGAAATGGACGTGGCAGTACTCGGGAGGGCGCGGATCCTGGGAGACTTCGACCGGCTGGAACAGGTGCTCAACAACTTGCTGGACAACGCGCTGCGGTACACGCCAGCGGGGGGTACCGTCCGCGTGGCCTGCCGCGACCTCCAGCCGGGGACGCTGCAGGTGACGGTGAGCGACTCGGGCCCCGGGATCCCGCCGCAGGACCTGCCGCATCTGTTCGAGCGCTTCTACCGGAGCGCCGCGAACCAGGCGAACAGCCACCGCAAGGGCTACGGCCTGGGTCTGGCCATTTCGCGGGAGATCGTGCGGGCGCACGGTGGAGAGATCTGGGCGACAAGCGAGCACGGGCACGGCACGACGTTCGTGTTTACCCTTCCCACCGCGGGCCGAACAACACGGCGAGCCGCCGCGCGATAGCGTCCATGCTGTAGCCACTGGCGGCGCCGCCGAAGCGGCCCGCCCAGCCGGCGGTAACGATCGCCATGCGATAGAGGCCGAATGCCTCGTAGTAGTCCAGGTTGTGCTGCGGCTGACCGGTCACCGCTTCGTAGGCATCGGAGAGGAGGGTGCGGCCGGCTGAGCCAGACATGCCTCCGAAGACGGTGTGCAGGGCGGCGTAGAAGCCAAGGTCGGAGCGAGGGTCGCCTATGGCGGCGAGTTCCCAATCGAGCACCGCGACCACGGAATCACCGGAGAAGAGGTAGTTGCCGGGGTTGGGATCGCCATGGAGGAGGGCGAAACGCGCATCGGCGGGCTCGTTGGCGCGCAGCCACTCGCCAAGCGCGACAACCAGAGGCGCCCGGGAGATGCGGAGACGCTCGGCGCGGGCGCGCCAGGTACCGGCTTCGGCTGCGAGGGGGGTTGAGGGATCTGGCTCGGCGCTCAGAAACCCGAGGTGGAGGGTCCGCCAGTCAACTGCGTGAACGGAGGCGAGCATGGCGGCGGCGGCAGTGAGGCGGGGGCTGTTGGCGTACCAGAAGAGCGGCAGCGTTTCTCCCCGAACGCGAGACATGAGGAAGAAGGGGGCCCCAAGGACGGCTGGATCGGGTTCATACCAGGCGACGGCCGGGACAGGGACGGTGGTCGGCTGGAGGGCGCGCATGACACGGAACTGGCGATGGACGTCGTATGGGGCGAGGATGCCGTCCGCGCGCTCCGGGCGGAGGACGACCTCCACATCGAAAGCCGCGCCATCGCTGGTGATGCGAAGGTCGAGCGCGACGGTGTCGTTGCTGGCGCCAGCCGGCATGCCGCGGAGGTTGACGATTTCGACTGCCGTGGCGGAGGGCAGCCGCTCGGAGAGGTAGGCGGCGAGGCGAGCTCGCCAGTCCATCAGGAGAGCTCGGCGAGGGACTGGTGGAGGAGGGTGGCGAGGTGGTCCCAGGTGTACCAGGGCTCCGAGCCACTGTTGAACAGCCGCCAGCCATGGTAGATGACGCCGAGCTGGAAGAGCCAGAACGCCCGGAAGAAGGCGAGCCCGGGGAGCGGCGCTCCGGACGCCGCCGCATAGGCCCGGGCAAAGGGCATGGCCTCGGCCGGGCCGAACGGCGAGCCCTTCAGGTGGGAGAGCGCAAGCAGCTGACCGATATCCGAGCGGGGGTCGGAGAGGCGCGCCTGCTCCCAGTCGACCACGGAGACGACCTCGCCGTGGCGGAAGAGGTAGTTGAAAACGTTGATATCGCCCTGGCAGAGGGCGATCCGGCCATCGGCGGGGACACCGCCACGGAGGGCGCCAAGCGCCTGGCGGAGGAGGGGCTGGGTATCGCACTTGAAGCCGGCCATGCGCGCGGCGACCGCATCGATCTCGCGGTGGATCGCGGCGGCGACGGTTTCGGGAACGCCGAGGAAGCCGAGACCGACCGACCGCCAGTTGAGGGCATGGATGCGCACGACCATCTCCGTGAAGGCGGCAAAACTGGCATCGGGGGCGACACCCATGTGCGGAGCGTTGACCCAGGCCATGACGATGAACGGGGCGCCGAGGGGGTCGCGGGACGGTTCAGAGGCGAGCAACTGGGGGACCGGGACCTCGGAGCGGGCGAGCGCCTGGAGGACCCGTCCTTCGCGGATGACGTCATAGGGCTCGAAGATGCCGCGTTCGCGTTGGAGGCGGAGGCAGACGTGGCGGGCACCGCTGGACAGGAGTTCGACGCGGCAGGTGATGTTCGAGGCCCCGCCATCGACGGGGACGATAGAGCCCACGCGCGCGTCTTCGAAGCCAGGGAGCCTGTTAAGCCATGGTTCGAAGTCAGCCGGGAGCGGGATCATGCGGAGATTGTCGATTGGCGGTGGGGGATTGTCGATCAGCTGCCGGCGAGGAGGAGTTCGGCAGCGCGACGGATGCCATGAGCGCCGAACCCGGAGACGACTCCCCGGCAGGCGGCAGCGACAGGCGAGCCTGACTCGCCATCCCAGGCGGCCGCACGAACCTCGATGCAGGAGGCGGGGTGGGCAGCGATGGCGGCGGCAAGCGACGGAAGGTCTTCGGGGGCGAGGCCATCGGTGCAGACGACGGCCGGGAGGGCAGTGGCTTTGAGGGCAACGACAGCATCGACCACGGTCTCGTAGGGGACCAGCACAGAGCCGGTGGGCAGCAAGCCGGGGTGGAGGTCGCGGTGAACCAGGACGAGGACTTCACTCACAACGCAGGCCCCGCGGCGTAGATCGGATGGTCGCCCGTGATGCCCTGTTCGTAGAGGAAAGCAATTTCCGCTTCGGAGAGTCCGGCGACACTGGCGAACACGGTGGCATTGTGCTCGCCAAAGGTGGGAGCGGCCATGCGGACCGAGGCGGGGGTCTTCTCGAAGCGCCAGGCGTGGCCGGGGAAGTGGTGGGTGCCGGCAACCGTATGGCGGACGGGGACGAAGTACCCGCGGTCGTTCAGGTGGTTATCGGTGACAAGTTCCCAGTTCATCATCACGGGGGCCGCGGGGATGCCTGCGCGCTGGAGTTCGGCGGCGGCGGCTAGGTGATTACGGGTCTTCAGCCACTCGCGAAGCGCGTCGTCCGTGGGTTCGCCCGCCACTGCGGCGAGGCGATCGAGGTCGGCCTCATCGCGGCAGGTGACGGCCAGCCAGCAATCGCTGCCGGCGGTTGGATAGACACCCTGGAGGACCCATCCGTGGCCCCATTGCGAACCCAGGGGCAGCGGGACTTCGCCGGTGACCGTGTACGTGAGGAAGTGCTGCGAGAGGAAGGGTTCGACGGCTTCGAGAAGGGCCATGTCGATCCACTGGCCGCGGCCGGTTCGGCGGCGGGCATGGAGAGCTGCCAGCATCGCAACGGCGCCGTGATTCCCGGTCACGGGGTCGGCATAGAAGCTGCCGGTGCCAAAGAACTGACTGCCGTCGTAGCCGAGGAGGCTGGCGAGTCCGCTGCTGGTCTCGATGTTGCTGCCATAGGCGGAGTAGTTGCGTTCCGGACCGGAGGAACCGTAGCCCGACATGGAGCACATGATGATGCGAGGGTTGGCTTCCGCGAGCGCGGCATAGTCGAGGCCGAGGTTGGCCATGACGCGAGCGGCATTGTTTTCGAGGACGGCATCGGCGTTGCGGACCAGTTCGAGGAAGACTTCGCGGCCCCGGGGTTTCGCGAGGTCGAGCGCGATGCCGCGCTTGTTGCGATTGAGCTTGTTGAAGTAGCCGCTGCGGTGAAAGAAGTCGGGCCAGACATCGTCGACCGGATAGATGAGGGCGCGGGTGGCGGGCTTGGTCTGGAGCTCGACCTTGATCACGTCGGCGCCGAGGTCGCCGAAGTGGCGGCCGGCGATAGGCCCGGCCCAGTTCGCCGTCATCTCGATGAGACGGATGCCGGAGAGGGGGCCCGGGTTGCGAGAGGCGAGTTGCGAGTTGCTGTTTGCGAGAGGCGAGCTACGGGGCGGAAGCTCTGAGATGCGCTTCGCGAGCGAGGGGTCGCGGGGTTCGAGGTGGGAATTCGCCCAGGCGAACGCAGGGGAGAGAACCGTGGCGGTGTGCTCGCCGGGTTTCGGGGCGGGATGCCGTGTGGCACAGGGAGTGGCGGTGAGCCGGTAGGGGAAGCCCGGCGCGATGAAGGTGCGGCCGCCGGCGTCGACCGTGCCGAACCAGTCGCGCGCGGCGAGTTGTTCACTCGCAACGACATCGGCCATCGTGTTGACCGGGGAGACCGCGATGCGGAGTTCCTGGCAAGCGTGGTAGACCTCGCGCTTCGTACGGGTTGCGCACCACTCGCCAAAAGCCTCGAAGACTTCCATGAAGCGGGCCGCCCAGTTGCGCGGCATGAAGAACGACTCGTCATCGAGCAGGTCGAAGCGTTCCATCAGGACGAACAGGTCGGGGTAGGCGGCGAGGTTGAACATGTAGACCCAACCATCGCTGCAGCGGGCATAGAGACTGCCGGTGCGCTTCTGGACGTGGCCGGCGTGGGTCCACATGGTGGTGAGCCAGGCGTGGTCGTTGAGGCAGGCCTCCTGGTGGGAGATTTCGACGTGCTGGCCATCGCCGGTCTCGCGCGCGTGCCAGAGGGCGGCAAGAGCTCCGATGGCGGCATGGAGCCCGGCGTGGAACTCGGCCTGGAAGCCGGGGACCGAAAGCGGTTCGCGGGCCGGATCGCCGGCGAAGTAGAAGAAGCCGCTCGTCGCCCATTCGGTGAAGGGCGTGGCCAGCCACTCCGCCTTTTCGCCCGAGCTGCCGTAGGGCGTGACCGAAAGGACGGCAGCCCGGGGCGCGAGAGCCGTGACGCGGCCTTCGAACTCGACGGCATCCGGGCCGCGGAGCGAGTGGATGACGATGTCGGCGTGGCGCAGGAGGCGGTCGAGGTCGAGTGAAGCATGCAGAGCCTCGACGCCGAGCTTGTTGGCAGCGAGGTAGTTGAAGAAGGCGCTCTCTCCGTTGAAGACCGGCGGCTCGGCGCGGAGAGGGTCGCCGCCAGGGGGTTCGACCTTGATGACCTGGGCTCCAAGGTCTGCGAGCAGCTTGCCGCAGTAGGGGCCGGCGACACCGGTCGCGAGTTCGAGGACGACGACATCGTCGAGCGCAGATAGGGCCACATCGGGTCCGGAGGACATGAGGCGCATCGTACCGGCGGAGGGGTCGTGTGGCCACGGGAGGCCGGGTTTGACCGGCGGTGGAGATGACCGCAGGATGCGTGGACACCACGCCCCGCAGGTCCCGTGTCCGAACCCGACCAACCCCGGCATGACCCGCTGGCCGCACTCCGCCAGCCGAACTACGCGCTGTTCGCGGGCGGGCGCCTTTCGTCGGCCATCGCGATGACGATGCTGAACGCGGCTATCGCGTGGCAGGTGTACGAGATTTCGGGTTCGCCGTTCCAGCTGGGGATGCTCGGGCTGGCCCGATTCTTTCCCTCGCTGGGGATGAGCCTGGTTGGCGGGGCAGTGGCCGACAGCCACGACCGCAAGAAGATCGTCCTGCTGGCCCAGTTCGTGCCGCTGGCGTGCTCGGCGACGCTGTACGTTGCGACGACCCGAGACGTCACCGAGCTGCCGTTGTTCTACGGGCTGGTGCTAATGCTCGCCCTGGCGGCAGCGTTCGAGAACCCGGCCCGCCAGGCGCTGGTGCCGCAGGTGGTCTCGCGCGAGGCGTTCCCGAACGCGATCGTCGTGAACTCCACGATCCAGTCGCTGGGGTTCGTGACCGGGCCGGCGATGGGCGGGTTGCTCATCGGCTTCTCGGGGGTGGACACCGCCTACCTGGCGCACATGATCCTGATGGGCACCTCGATCCTGGCGGTTGCGCTGCTCCGGCCGCGAGCGATTCAAGGCGCGCGGCGGGCGGTCAGCCTGGAGGCCATCAAAGAAGGCGTGAGCTTCGTCCGGCACCGGCAGGTGCTGCTCGGGGCGATGACGCTGGACATGTTCGCGGTGATCTTCGGCGGGGCGCAGGCCCTGTTGCCTATCTATGCGAAGGACATCCTGGAGGTCGGGCCGAAGGGGTACGGAGTGCTCTCGGCGTCTCTGGAGGCGGGGGCGCTGGTGATGGCGATAGCGCTGGTGGTGCTGCCGCCGGTGCGCCGGGCGGGGCGGGCGCTGCTGGTCACGGTCGCGCTGTTCGGGATCGGGACGATCTTGTTCGGGCTTTCGCGTAACTTCTACCTCTCGGTGGCCGTGTACATGTTCATCGGGATGGCGGACCAGGTGAGCGTGGTGCTGCGCCAAACGACCGTGCAGCTGAGCACGCCTGATGAGCTGCGGGGCCGGGTGAGCAGCGTGAACATGCTCTTCATCGGGGCGTCGAACCAGCTGGGAGCGGTCGAATCGGGGCTGGTGGCGGCGGTGACGAGCGCGACGTTCGCGGTGGTGACGGGGGGCATGGGCTGCCTGGCGGTGGTGGGGTTGGTGTGGGCAAAGCTGCCGGAACTGCGGCGGTATGAGGTCCGGCCGCTGCCAGTCGCGAGCGGAGAGAAACCGGCGGCGGAGGTCCCCGCGGCAGGGGGATAGCAGGCCGCGCCGGTGCCCGCAGCGGGGATCGGGGCGCACAATGGATGGAATGAACGAGATCGACGGCATTCTCGCGCGGTACGAGCAGGAACTCTTGTACTTCGAGTACACGAAGGACGAGCTTGAGCCCCTGATGGAAGACCTGCTGGGCGCGCTGGACGCTTACTTCGCGGACCGGGACGACCCGCAGGTGCTGGAAGGCGCGCGAACGCTCCGGACGCAGTACGTAACGCGGCTGGCCGAACTGCGGCCACTGGTGGAGCACTGGGTGAGCATCCGCGGGTCGAACGATCTGGCATGGGAAGCTGAGGCGGCGATGGACGATGGCCAGGCAGCTCGATTGCAGGCGCTGGCGACGCGGGAAGCCGCGCTCGGCGGGGGACGAGACCGGTTCGACGAGTTGCAGGACCGAATCCGATCACTGCTGCTGGTGTTCGAGGAGGCGACGGGGTCGTAGCGGCGGACCGCGCCAGGTTTCTGTCGAGTTTCACGGTGGTCGCAAAACAGGGGTGTTGCCGGGGGAAACTCCTGACGATGGTGTGAATTACAACGATGGGGCCGCTGGCGCCCCACGGTGAAATGAGCGAACAAGCGGGCGAGCGGATGGACGGATCTCTTCGAATTCCCTGGTCAGCAACACGCATTGTTGGGTGGGCGGTGCTTTTGGCCGTGCCGGTGGCACTCACGGCTCCGTTCTTCGCCGATCCTTTCAGCCGCGATGAGGCCGTCTACGCCGTGGTTGCACGGTTGCTGCTGGAGGGCGACCAACCGTATCGGGATGTCTTCGACCACAAGCCGCCTGGCGTCTACCTCTGGTACTCCCTGGCGTTCCTGGTTTTCGGCGAGTCGGAGGCAGGGCCGCGCGTGTTGGGAGCGCTGGCTCTTTCCGGGACGGCGGCGGCGACCATGGTGGCGGCAGGGATGCTGTGGGGAGACCGGGCACGATGGCTCGCCGGCGCAGTTTTCGGCCTCTCCTGCGGAGCCGCGTTCATCCGGCCGCACGCGAACGTTGAGCCGTTCATGGTCTTACCGATGTCCTGGTCGTTGGTGTTCGGCCTGCGGGCGCGGGCCGGTCGGGGCGCGGGAAACGCGGCCGCCGCAGGGGTGCTGGCCGCCCTTGCGTGCCTGACGAAGCCGGTGGCAGCCGGAAACGCGGTGCTTGTCCTCTGGCTCTGCGTGAGTGGGTCGAACTGGAGGCAGGCGGGGTGGTGGCTGGCGGGATTCGCCGGGCCGGTGTGCACGGTCGTCGCCTGGCTGGCGCTGACGGGTGGCCTGAGCCGGGCCGTGTACGCAAACGTGACCTACAACGCGCTTTATACGGCTCAAGTGCCTCTCTCAACCAAGATCTGGTTGTTCCACACCTACGGAAGGCTCGTCGGGATGGCGACTGCGCCACTCATCCTTGGGGCCGGGCTGGGAACCTGGCAGCTCGTGGCCCGGAGGCGCCGCGGTGACCTCATCGCCGTCGCATGGCTGGCGGCGTCCGGGCTGGGCGCGGCGGCGACTGGCCGGTTCTACGCGCACTACTCCATCCAGCTCCTTCCAGCGGGGGCGCTCATGGTCGCCGGCGGGTTCAGTCCAACTCCGCGCTGGGTCTGGCACCCGGTTGCGGGGAGGATGGCGGTGGCAGGAGCGGGCGTTGCCCTGACGCTCGCACTCTTCATCAATGCCCCCGTGTACCTGGCACAGAAGCCCGCAGGCCGCGCGGAAGCCCTGGAAGGAAGCGAGCGAACGGAACGAGGTTTAGCTGCGAAGGCGATCGGCGAGTATATCCACGAACACACGCGAAGCGACGACCGGGTCCTGCTGATCGGGAGAGACGCGGTGATCTTCTGGCACTCGGGCAGGCGGCCGGCGTCGCGCTTCATCTATGACATGCCGTTTTGGCTGGACGAGCAGTCGATCGAGGAGTTCATCACCGACATCGAAACCACGGAGGCAACCGTCGTCATCGACTGGCTGGATGGGATTCCGGATGTGGACCAAAACGACCCGCGAATCCCGAAGGTCCGGCAGATGGTACAGGAGCGATACACCCTCAAGCAGACCTTCGGGGAGGCTCGCGTCTACTGGCGCGAAGGCCGCTGAGCGCCTACGTCCCGGTGTAACGCGCGGGGCGCTTTTCGACGAAGGCCGAACGCTGTTCGCGGGCGTCGTTGACAGCCTTGCGGCAGATCTCGATGGAGCGGACTTCGTAGCGGAGCTGGTCCTCGAAGCCGTTGTCCAGGCTGCGCTGGATGGCCCGTTTCGACATCATCGCGGCGAGAGGCGGATGGGCGGCGATCTGGGCAGCGGTTTCCTGGGCCGAGGCCACGAGGCCGGCGTGGGGCACGACACGCTGGAGCAGGCCCATACGCAGGGCTTCCTCGGCCTCGACGTTGCGGCTGGTGAGGATCATGTCCAGGGCATTCCCTGTACCGACGAGGCGGGGGAGGAAGTAGGTCATGCCCGCATCGGGCGACAGGTTGCGTTCGATGAAGACGGTCCGGAAGCGGGTGTTCTCGCTGCCGATGCGGATATCGCAGGCGAGCGAGAGGGACATCCCGGCACCGGCAGCGACACCGTTGACGGCCGCGATGCTGGGCTTGTCGACGCCGTAGACGGCCCGGGCCTGGCGGCCAACCCAGCTGTCCTCGTCCATGCGCTGCTGCCAGGTTGGAGGAGGGGCCTCGGCGGGCGGCGGGCCAGTGACGTCGGCCCCGGAGCAGAAGCCACGCCCCGCGCCGGTCCAGACGATGGCGCGGATGCCGTCGTTGTGCTTGACCTCGTGGCAGACGTCGAGGATCTCTTGCTGGAGGTTGCGGTTGAGGGCGTTGAGTTTCTCGGGGCGGTTGAGGGTGACGGTAGCCACCTCGCCGGCGACGTCGAAAAGCAGGTCGGAATAGGACATAGCGGCACTCCTGCGCGTGGTTGGTGGCGGAAGTCAACACGAGTCGGCGGGCGTTGTCCAATCGGGGCGCCTATACTTCCCGGGATGAGCAGCATCGAGCCGATCGAGGGGACCGTTTCCCTGCTGGTAATTTCCGACTTCGTTTGACCGTGGTGTTATGTCGGCCTCGTGGAGGTCGAACGGCTGCGGAACGAATACGACGTAGGGGTGCGGCACGCGCCGTACCTGCTCGACCCCTCGACGCCCCCCGAAGGTAAGGCGCGGCGGCCGATGACACGGCCGGAGGATCCGCCGACGGAGATGGAGCTGCGGGCGGAGCGCCTGGGGATCAAGTTCACGCGCGGGCGGACGTGGACTTCAAACACGTTGCTGGCCCACCAGGGAGGCGAGTTCGCCTTCGAGCACGACCGGGACTGGGAGTACACGAAAGCGATGTTCAAGGCGTACTTCGAGGACCTGCAGGACATCGGTACCATCGACGCGGTGGTGGCGGTTGGTGAATCGGCCGGGCTGGACCCGGTGGCGCTCCGGGAGGCGCTGGAGCACGGCAAGTACAGCGACCGCGTGACCGAGGGGATCCGGTGGACGCGGGAGATCGGCGTGAGCGGCGTGCCGACGTACGTGTTCGCGGAGAAGTACGCGATCGTGGGCGCCCAGGACTACAACGTCTTTGAGTCGATCATCCAGCGGCTGGGGAAGACGCCGAAGTCCTGAGCGCGGTTCCCGGGGGGCTATTCGAATTCGGGCGTCTTGTAGAACGGGAAGAGGTCGGGGAGTTCCTTGCTAACGCTCCCGGTGAATTTCGGGGCACGCTTTTCGAGGAAGGCGGCGACGCCCTCTTTGACATCGGCGCTGGCGCCCATGACCAGGATGCCGCGCGAATCGGCCATGTGCGCGTGCATGGGGTGGTCGGCGACGAGGCCGCGCCACATCAGCTGGCGGCACAGGGCGACGGAGACGGGCGCGGTGTTTTCGACAATCTCGCGGGCGAGCGCGTGGGCTGCCGGGAGGAGGTCTTCGTGCGCGTGGACGCTTCGGACGAGGCCCCCGGCGAGCGCTTCCTGGGCGGTGAAGACGCGGCCGGTGGAAACCCATTCCATCGCCTGGGAGATGCCGACGACGCGGGGGAGGAACCAGGAGCTGCATGCCTCCGGGACGATGCCGCGGCGGGCGAAGACGAAGCCCATACGGGCGTTTTCGCTGGCGAGGCGGACATCCATGGCGAGCGTCATGGTGATCCCAACGCCGACAGCGGGGCCATTGATCGCCGCGATGATGGGTTTCTTCAGTTCGAAGAAGCGGAGGGTAACCTTGCCGCCGCCATCGCGGTAATCGCGGATGTCGGTCGAGCGGCCGCGGGAGGTGGCATCGAAGGTGGCGGGCCCGCCCGAGAGGTCGGCGCCGGCACAGAAACCACGCCCGCGGCCGGTGACGATGATGACGCGGACAGTGTCGTCGGCGTCGGCGCGATCGCAGGCGTCGATGAGCTCTTCCTGCATGGTGCCGGTGAAGGCGTTGAGCTGTTCGGGGCGGTCGAGGGTGATGGTGAGGACACCGTCGGCAACGTCGTAGCTGATGTGTTCGTAGGCCATGCGGCGGATTGTCGATGGGCGTGTCGTGGTTGTCGACCTGTTCTGGCGGCGGGCCGAACACGTGGTATGGTTCGAATAACACCCACTGGTCGCGGAGGTCAACCGTGAGCAGCTTCATCCCTACGCACGAAGTCCGGGAACCGACGGACTTCGGCGACCGCGAGTACCGCGGCGCGCTCGTGAACGTGACGAACGTGTGCAACCTGTCGTGCACGCACTGTTTCGTGTTCCGGGCCGATAACCCCAATCGTCCGAAGGACAAGATGGACGACGCGACGATGCTCGCGCAGCTGGAGAAGCTGCGGGACCGCCATGGCATCCGCTCGATGCTGTTCATGGGCGGGGAACCGATGATCCGGCGAGAGCTGGTGATGAAGGCGATGCCGCTGTTCGAGCACTCGTCGATTGTCACGAACGGGACGTACGGCATCCCCTCGGTGCCGGGACACCTGGTGACGGTCTCGCTCGACGGGCCGAAGGAGTTGAACGACCCCATCCGGGGGGAGGGCGTCTACGACAAGGTGAAGAAAGCGGTGTTCGAGCGGGACCCGAGCGACGGGACAACGGTGATGCTCCAGATGACCGTCACCCGGCAAAACGAGGCGGGCATCGAGGCATTCGTGGAAGAGGTGAAGGACTGGCCGGTCACGGGCATCGCGTTCACGTTCTATGTGCCGTCGGTGGGGGACGAGACGGGGCTGGGGTGGGATGACCTGCGGGAGCGCGATGCCGTCATCGACCGGGTGATCGCGGTGAAACGGAAACACCCCGGCAGGGTGAAGGCGAACGTAGGCGCGCTCGAGCTGATGAAGTCGGACCGGTGCATGGA
>CAUJEQ010000151.1 GCA_963169135.1 Chloroflexota bacterium | reverse complement strand
CAGGTGTTCGAGGGGCTGGACTTCCAGTACCGGCACCCGAGCGAGTATGGCGCGATGCCGTTCAACCCTGGCACGCGCAACCTGATCGGGCGCTTCCTCGCGAGCGACGCCTACCGGGGGACGCTCGCCATGCTGCAGCCGTACCGTGCCGGCGTCGGGGTCATCGAGATAGACCGCTGGGGGCGAGTGCTGCTCCAGCTGCGCGATGCGGACCTGCCCCCGGAACGCTATCCGAACCAGTGGTCGATCCCGGGCGGCCTGATCGAGGAGGGGGAGGCGCCCGATGCCGCAGCCTTCCGGGAGTTCGAGGAAGAGACGGGCCACATGCTCGACGACCTGAAGCTCTTCCGGCTCTATCGCCGTGAACCTGACCTGCCGGCGTCGCTCACCGACATCTATCACGTTTACTACATCGACGCGGACATCGACGAGGACCGCATCGTCGTGGGCGAGGGCCAGGCGTTCCGCTACTTCGCGCCGGATGAGCTCGGAGCGCTGGACATGCCGGTCCACGCGCGCACGGTCCTCGCGGAGTTCCTCGCAAGCGGCGCCTACCGGGCAATGTTCCACTAGGACCAACCGGGGCGCCAGATGTTGTGCTGCGCCGCCGTAGTCCATCATGGGCGGCATGTCAGAAACATGGTCGATCGTCCTTGGGCTGGCGGCGCTGGTCCTCCTCATCGCGTTCAATGCGCTTTTCGTGGCGGCGGAGTTCGCGTTTGTCGGTGTACGGCGGACGCGGGTGGAGCAGCTCGCGGGCGCGGGGCGGGCGCGGGCGCGGCTGCTCCTGCGGTCGCTCTCGAATCTCGAAGGCACAATCGCCGCGACCCAGCTCGGAATCACCATGGCGGGCCTCGCCCTCGGCTGGATCGGCGAGCCGGTGCTCGCGAGCATCCTCGAGCCGGGCATCGATCGGCTGCTCTGGTTCGCCGGGGACCGTGCGGCCGGGATCACGGCGACGGCCGTCGCCTTCCTGCTGGTGACCTCGCTGGTCATCATCTTCGCCGAACTCGCACCGAAGTCGATCGCGCTGGCGAAGACCGAGCAGGTGGCGTTCTTCGTCGCGCCGCCGGTCGCAATCTTCTCCCAGATGTTCCGCCCGTTCGTGTGGTTTCTCCACAAGAGCGGCGGGCTGGTGGTGCGGCCACTGGGCATTCGGCCCCGGGGCGGCGAGGGCGACTCGCTCGAACCAGAGGAGCTGGAGCTCGTGATCGAAGCGAGCGCCCGGGCCGGGTTCCTCTCGACCTCCGAGCTGATGCTGGCAAGACGGGCACTGGAGTTCAGCGCGATCCAGGCCGACCAGATCATGGTGCCACGCACGGAGGTTGTGGCGCTTGACTCGTCAGCGACCCTCGACGAAGTGCTCGACATCGTCGAGCGCCACCAGCACACGCGTTACCCGGTCTTCGAGGAAGACCTCGACCACATCCTGGGAATACTGGACGCAAAGGCGCTGCTGCGCCTGGTCCGGTCGGGCGAGCGCGACTGGCGTTCGCTCATCCAGCCGGCGGTCGCCATCCCCGAGTCGGTGAGCGTTGAGGTCGCCGTGCAGGCGATGCGGGCGAAGCAGGTCCAGACCGTCGTCCTCATCGACGAACACGGCGGCACCAGCGGAATCCTGACCGCGGACGAGGTGCTCTACCGCCTGCTGGGGCGGTGGCTGGGCGGCGGGCGCCAGGGCGGCGGCGAGAGCGTGCGTGCCCTTCCTGCCGGGAACCTGCTGGTCAGCGGCCTCGCGCTCATCGCCGACGTGGAGGATGCAACCGGCGCCGAGCTGGCCGATGAGGACTACGACACCGTCGGGGGCTTCATCATGACGAAGCTCGGGCGGATTCCCCGGGTTGGCGACCGCGTGGACGTGCCGGGCTACCAGTTTCGCGTGATGGCCATGGATGGGCGCCGGGTGGACCGCGTGCTGGTGGTGAAGCTGCAGGAGCCGCAGGGAACCGGGCGGGAGGAGCGCTACTAGCGGACCCGGTGCACCGGATGCCGCCAATCGTTGGAGGCCGTAGCATAGTCGCGACGGCCGTGGCATTGGCCGGTTTCGTTTGGTTTGGACTAACCTGACTAAGTCGATAGACTTACTTAAATTTCACCTCCATCGCCGCGCTGGCCCGAGACGCACAACGCCCGGGCAGGAGCCGGCTCACCAGGTACAGGAGCAACACAGTGGCACAACGGTTCGAGACCCTCCAGGTACACGCCGGGCAAGTCCCCGACCCAACGACGGGTTCGCGCGCGGTCCCGATCTACCAGACGACCTCGTACGTGTTTGAGAGTGCCGAACACGGGGCGGCCCTCTTCGCCCTCCAGCAGTTCGGCAACATCTACACGCGCATCATGAACCCGACGAACGACGTCGCCGAACAGCGCATCGCGGCGCTCGAAGGCGGCGTTGCCGCCGTGGCAACTGCGTCGGGGCAGGCTGCCCAGCTGCTCGCGATCACGACCATCTGCCAGGCAGGCGACAACATCGTCTCGACGCCTCTCCTGTACGGCGGCACCTACAACCAGTTCAAGGTGTCGTTCCCGCGCATGGGCATCAACGTGAAGTTCACCGAGGACGACGATCCAGGCCAGTTCAAGGCGCTCATCGATGAGAACACGAAGGCGCTCTACGTCGAGTCGTTCGGCAACCCGAAGCTGAACGTGCCAGACTTCCGCGCACTCGCGGACGTCGCCCACGAGGCCGGCATCCCGCTCATCGTCGATAACACCTTCGGGGCGGCGGGCTACCGGGTGGCCCCGCTGCAGCACGGCGCCGACATCATCGTGGCCTCGACCACGAAGTGGATCGGCGGCCACGGCCTCTCGATCGGCGGCATCGTGGTCGATGGAGGCAAGTTCAACTGGGGCAATGGCAAGCACCCGCTCTTCACGGAGCCATCGCCGGGCTAC
>CAUJEQ010000150.1 GCA_963169135.1 Chloroflexota bacterium | reverse complement strand
GAAGAACTTCGGCTGGATTCCGAGCATTCGCTATCAGTCGCTGCGTGAGGACCCGATAGCGAACCTGCGCCAGATGTGGATGCCGGCCTTCATCGTCTCGCTGGCGACATCGGCCCAGGTGATGCGCTACGCCCGGACGATGATGCTGGACGTGTTGCGGCAGGACTACATCCGGACGGCGTGGGCGAAGGGACTGCGGGAGCGCGTGATCGTCGTCCGGCACGCGCTCAAGAACGCGTTGCTCCCCGTGGTCACCGTAATCGGCCTGACCATGGCGACGCTGGTCGGGGGCACAGTGATCTTCGAGTCGCTGTTTTCGCTCCCCGGGATGGGACGGCACCTGATCCTCGCAGTAAGCCAGAAGGACTTTGCGGTAGTCCAGGGGGTCGCCTTGTTCTTTGCCATCACCGTGGTACTGGTGAATCTGATCGTGGATGTGAGTTACACAGTCCTAGATCCCCGGGCGAGGCACTGACCATGGCAGAGGCAACAGTCATCGCACCGCTCCAGGCCCGCCAGGACCTCAGCCGATCGCTACCGGGGCGGACGTTCGGCTTTTTTCGGACGATGGCGCGCACCAAGCCGCTGGGGTTCGCGGGGTTCGTGGTCCTGGTGTTCATGGTGATCCTGGCGGCGATACCGCAGTTCTTCGCGACACACGACCCGGCGACCACGGGGGTTGCGCCCCGTCTGAAGAGCTACTGTCTGGGACCACGGGACACGTTCATGTGCCCGACGCTGGTTGAGCCGGCGACGATTACCTCGCCGGCGCGGACGGTCGAGGGCAGCCTCTCGGAACCGTTCGGCACCGACCAGCTCGGCCGGGACGTCTACAGCCGTGTGATCTACGGGGCGCGATGGGCGGTGTATATCGGCTTCATGGCGGTCTTGTTGAGTTCGTTGATCTCGCTGGCGATCGGCGTCTCGTCTGGTTACTTCGGTGGATGGTACGACTCGCTGGTGCAGCGCTTTGTCGATGCGATCATGGCGCTGCCAGCCCTGGTGGTGCTGCTGGCTCTCCCCCAGATGATCGGCCGGCTGGATGTCGATGGCCCACTCCCATTCGACGATGCGCGGATCACGTTCTTCAAACTGGCACTGGTGCTCGGGCTGCTCGGCGGGGCCGGAGGGTCCCGGGTGATCCGCGCATCGGTGCTGGGCGTCCGGTCGGCCCAGTTCCTTGAGGCGGCGCGCGTGATCGGGTGTACGGACGCGCGAATCATGGTGCGCCACGTGATCCCGAACATTTTCGGGCCGCTGATGGTGCAGGCGACGATCGGCCTCGGCGGAGTGATCCTGGCGGAGGCGGCGCTGAGCTTCCTCGGGTTCGGTGTGGTGGACCCGAACAAGCCGACCTGGGGACAGATGCTCAACCTGGCGCAGCAGATCTCGACGGTGAAGTTCCAGGCAGTGCTCTGGCCGGGCATTTGCATCGCGCTTGCGGTGTTCAGCTTTAACATGTTTGGCGATGCGCTACGCGACATGCTGGACCCGCGCCTCCGGGGAGCCCGCGGAGGATTCAATTAGACCCCTGCCGGTGATGGCAGGCAGCGGACGGTACATGGGGTGGATCGTGAGCGAGGTCCATCGGACGGTATGAGCGTGCCATTTGCCGAGAAGCTGGACGCCGGGCAATTCGCGGTAGCGCTGGAGATTACGCCGCCGCAACGGGACCTGCCGAAGGTGCTGCTACGCCGGGCGCGGCTGCTGGGGATGGCGGCCCAGGCCATCAACGTCATCCAGCGGCCCGGCCGCCAGTCGAGCCTGGACGCCTCGCTGGAACTGAAGACGGCGGGGATGGAACCGGCATGGCACCTGGTCACACGGGGGCGGAGCCGCGAGGAGATACGGGCGGACCTGGGGCGGGCGGCGGCCGGGGGCCTCGGGCAGGTGCTCTGTATCCTGGGGGACCATGCGGCGGGCGGCGCGCCGGACGCCGTGGCCGTCCGGGATGCCGTGGCGATGACCCGGGACACGCTGCCGGGCGCAATCGTCGGGGCGACGCTGAACCAGTACGGCCGGGACGAGCAGGCGGTGTTGAAGAACCTGTTGCCGAAGCTCCGGGCGGGTGCGACTTATATCCAGTCGCAGCCGGTGTTCGAGCTCGAACCACTTGAGCGGTACGCTCGGGCCATCGACCGCGCCGTGCCGGAAGCGCGTGTAATCGCCATGGCGATGCCCCTGGTTTCGCTCGAAGCAGCGGTGCGGATCGAGGAGCGGCTGGGCGTCAGCCTTCCACGGGCATTGAAGGACGTGCTGGCCGGCGGGGATCCTGAAGCGGCCTGGGGGACGTTCACCGGCACGATCCGGGCGTTGGCAGAATCGCCGCTGGTTGACGGAGTGGCCATCATGACCTTCGAGATGGACGCCCCGGCCGAGATGGGCGAGCGCATCCTGGGGGCCCTGCGCGCAGCCGGCGTGGCATAGGATCGGGAGCGCGATGCAGATACGGCTGGCTACCTTCAACATCCGCAACGTGAGCGACCGGTACGACGAGCGGAAGCCGCTGCTCGGGGCCGCTTTCGCGGAAATCGAGGCGGACATCATCGGGTTGCAGGAGGTGATGTTCAGCGCGCCGCGGCAGGACGATTACCTCTCGGCGCAGTTGCCCGGGCGGCACTACCGGGCCTTCACGTCGCGGCACGAGAAGTACACCGAGTTCGGGAACGCGATCCTCTGCGGCCTGGGCGACGTGCTCGCACACGAAGAACTGCGGCTGAGCCACGGCCGATCGGTGCACCGGGTGCTGGTCGCGCTGCCAGGCCAGTTCACGATGTGGTTTGCGAACACCCACCTGCACCACAAGCCGGAAGAACCCGCGGTGAGGGTCGAGCAAGCCGCGGCCATCGTGCGCTGGCTGGCGGAGGCGCCGGCCGCAGACCTGGTGGCGGTCGTTGGGGACTTCAACACTCCTCCACACGAGCCTGCGTACGCGGTGATGCTCGAGGCTGGCTATCGTTCGGCGCACGCCGAGGCCAACGGCGGGGAGCCGGCGGTGACGTGGCCGTCGGGTATTCAGGCGCCGGCGATGGACACGGAAGGCGAACCGAACTGCCTGGACTACATCTGGCTGAAGGGCCAGGGGAGGGTTGCGCGGGCCCGGGTTGCCGCGAACGAGCATCCGGTGGCGGACCCGACGATCTACCCGAGCGACCACTTCGCCGTCGTGGCGGAGGTCGAACGAAACACCTGACTCTAGCGCCCCCAGCTCTCGGAGTAGGATGCCAACAAGAGCCAGAGGCCGGCGAGCACCGAACTCACCCCGGCCACTGCAAGGAGTGTCGTCATCACAGCCTGGCGTGCCGGCCCGGGAGCCCATCTCGTGGACCGGGCGGTACTCCTGACAAGGAGGGCCAGTCCCGCCAAAGCGATAACGCCAGCCAGGGCAAACACGACGGCCCATGCGAAAGTCTCAGTGTGTTCCGGTTCCACGGTCCGCAATGCGCCCCTTCAGTCACAGGATGAAGTCAGAACCGAGTTCGCCCGGGACAAGCTTACTCCAGGGCCAGGCCACCTGAACCGCGGCCCAAACGGCCACCACAACCCGGGCGAACCAGACAGCGGGAGGGGACCAAACAGGGATCGGCACTCGTTGTTGACTGCGCCGGCGACGGCGGGCGGGGCGGGGCCGGGGCCGGGCAGGTCAGGCGTCGCGGAAAGGCCCCCGAAAGAGTCCGAGAAGACTGAAAAGCGTGAGCGACTGATAGAGGAGGTGCCAGCGTTTCAGGAGCTCCGCGCGGCCCAGGTCGCGGTGTCTGGCGTCAAGAGAAGCGAGAATCTCACCGAGCGACCGTTTCCCATCGATGAGGCGCAAGAAGTTCCTCCGGAATCCGTCGAGGGTGCAATGGAACTCCATCCCCTCGTAGAACACATCGATCTGCGGCCGGCGCTCGATCTGATTGTCCAACCAGGACGCGTCGTGCATCAGCCAGTCGGGAATGGCAGCCTCGTCATCCCAGGCCGGGGCAGCCGGCACGGTGGCGAGTGATTCGCACGCGAAAAAGGTGTGCTTCTTGATGCGGCCGTGCAACAGTTCGGCCACCGCCTGCCGGGTCGGCCCGTCCAGGCCCTCGACCGCGACGCCGGGCAGGTTCAGTGCGGGCTCGTACAGGATGGGCACGTCGAACCGCAGCAGGTCGAGGCCGGCAGACCGCAGCCAGTCGTAGATCTGGGGGACCGTGTAGGCGCGGTCCTGGGCATGCAGGAAAAGATCGAAGAGGCCGGCATCGCCGTGCATTTTCACCTCGTCGGCAAAGGCCGACCGGCCGAGCGAGGCCCAGTGCTCGCTACTGAGACCATTGAGCGTGCGTTTCACGATATCCAGGCGTTGCGGAGTCGGTAGCGTCGGGGGCGCAATCAGCGCGAAGAGGCGTTGGAGATGATAGATGGGAGTCCGGCCGTACTCGCCGTACACCATCAGCGAGAGGCCCCCGTCCGGCCTCAGCACTTGCTTGAGCGCGGCCAGCCCGGCCAGCGGATCGGCCATGTGATGCAGCACGCCGAGGCTGACAATGTAGTTGAACGGTTCGATGCCAAGCCGGGGCAGATCCTCGATACGTCCCCGGATGAACCGGACGTTTTCGAGCCCCCGCCGTTGCGCACGTTCGCTGGCGATTGCGAGCGAGGTCTCGGACAGGTCGATGCCGACCACCTGTCCCCCGCAGTGGCGGAGCTGCTCCGCCATGAAGATGGCTGAATCGCCCGTCCCGCAGCCGGCGTCGAGGGCGCGAAACTCGGGGCGCAGGACCGTGCCGCCACCCCACAGGACATGGCTCGCCAGCTTCAGTTGCCCGGGGAGCGTCGTGCGCAGCTGACGCAACTCCTGTGCCGGGTCTCGTGGAGGGTATGGCAGTGCTTCGTACTGCTCGCGGACGGCGTCAGGGACGGTCATTTGCCCAGTGTCGCGCCAGCCAGCCGAACTTCCCATCCGGGGGTTCCACGATACCGGGCGCAATTTTCTCCGAGCGGCCGGGACTCATGAGCATGGGCAAGCATGGAGGGTTAGAGCTGCATGGCGCCGATCACCGTCCTCGTGCTTTCGTAGAGAAGACGCTCAAGGCGGCGGGACCATTGCTCGATGATATTGGGAGATGGAAACAGGATGCCCGTGCTGCGGGCGGCCGGTTGCCGCCCCGTGGAAGCTCACGATCCAGCCGTTCCGGTTGTATCGTGCGTGGCGGCCGGATGGGCAGCGCCAGGCGGTTGAACACCGGCTCTGCGATGCGTGTAGCGAGTGGCTTGGCGGCATGGTTGCGATCGCTCGGGAAGAGGGCGCGGGCGAGGCCGTATTCGGGAGCCCGAATGGGTGGGGACGGCGGCTGGTGTTCGACGACCAGTGCCAGGTGTGCTGCGAGATGCCGACTGACCGGGCAGCCCGGATCGCGTGGGTGAGCCCCGGAGGTGGGAAACTCGAAGTGTTCGCCTGTGCGGGCTGCGAGGCGTGGATCGCAACGCTGGCAGCGGATGGCCGGACGGTGCGAGGGGTGGCTGACCGCGAAGTCGATGGTCCGTACGGGTCGTGGCCCCACCCGAACTTCCGCGGGGTGAGCGTCCGGATCGTGGTGGAGGATAGGGCGGCGCGGGCGGTGGCTGTTGAGACGTGCGAGCGGATGGCGGTCAATGTCGTCCCGGAGCAGGCCGACATCGTGGTGCTCGAAGCGACGGCGCGCGGCGCCGCGGGGAGGGCGTTGCGGTCAGGGGTGCGGGGTGAGCGTGGCACGGTGGTGCTGGCGGGGCTGGGGGCGAAGAGAGACCTGTCGGCAGCGATGGAGGCCGGCGCGAGCTGCTGGATGACCGTGCCGCTGACTCCCCAGCAGCTGACGGCGGCGCTTGTGGCAGCGCGGCGGGCGGGGGCAAGTGGCGCCTGGGAGCCGCAAACCTGTCTCCCCATCGCTGACGCGGCTTCGATGGACCGGGCAGCAGTGCTGTTCGCTCCCGCGGTCGGGGTGGACCTGTTCGAGGTTGGCTGGTTGCTGCGGCGGTTCGCGCGGGGGTATGACACGGTCGCGTGGCTGGACGGCCGAATCGCGGTGTCGCCGCGAGTCCATCCGGACCAGCTGGCACAGGTTGCAGAGCGCCTGCGCCTGCTGCTCGAAGGACGGGCAATTCCTGAGGTCGTAGTGCTGCGCGATCTGCCGCGACGGGTCCGGTTCGAGGCGGCGGGCTGAGAGGGCTCGCCCAGGAATCGGGAGAACACCCGAGTGCCGGGGCAGGCCCCCCGGAGCACACTGGCGTCCATCATGTACAGCATTCGCGCTCAGCACCGGGAATTGCTCGACACGGAGCTCTCTGGACGGCTCACCACCACCGAAGCGCTGCGGGCGGTGTCGCAGTCGTTTGCACTGGCCGAAGCGGACGGCATCACACGCGCGGTCTGCGATGTGCGGGGCGTAGAACGAGGCCCGGGAAACTTGCTCCTGGTGGCGGCGGCATTCGCATCGCGCTACCAGCGGGGGATGCGGGTGGCTCTTGTATCACGGCCGGAGCAATTCGGCCTCGTGCAGCGGTTCGCCCGGTATACGGGCGGTCGAGCGGGAGTGGGGGTGTTCGTCACGCCTGAGGCAGCGGCAGACTGGCTGGACTCGGAAGACGTCGCTCCTCGGCTGTCGTCCGGCGAACTGCGGCACCTTAGGGACCTGGCGCGGCAGTGGTCGCGGATGTCTCCGGGACTTGTGGAAGACGAGGGGCGCCGCAGTGGCGCGGCCTGAACGAGGCGAGGGTCAGGCGGTGGGCGGGATGACCGTTGCTTCGCCATCGACGACGAGCTTGCCGTCCTGGTTGGTAATGGTGGTCTTGAACTTCACCCACTTGCGCTGATCAAGCTTCTCTGCGGCTTCAACGCGCGCGGTGACGGTATCGCCGATAAAGACCGGTCCGCGAAACTGGAGGTTCTGGCCGACATAGATGGTGCCGGGGCCCGGGAGTTGCATGGCGAGGACGGTCGAGATGAACGAGCCGGTGAGCATGCCGTGGGCGATGCGCTGCTTGAACATGCCTTCGGATGCGGCGACAGCGTTGACGTGGGCGGGGTTGAGGTCGCCGGTGATGCCGGCGAAGAGGTAGACGTCGGATTCGCTAATGGTCTTGGTGAAGGAAGCGGAGTCGCCGAGGTTGATCTGTTCGAAGGTAGCCATGTGCGCAGGATGGCGGATTCAGAGCGTGGGGGAAAGACGGCCGCCGGATGGGCGAGTGCGGTCTGCGCCGAGATCAGGGAGTCGGCAAGAAGAGCTGGTACTTGCCGGCGACGGGAGTCCCACCGGAGAGGGGGGCTTCGATGACGAGCGTGACTGGCCCTGCTGTGGCGCCGACAGTGTTGCGAATGGCGACCACCAGGGTGACGTTGCGGCCCTGGCCGGATGAGACGACGACTTCAGACCGGCCGCCAAGGGTTGCGATCGGGGAGAAGGACTGGCCCGCCGCCGCCACCTGGGCGGTGCGGAGGTTGATCTGGCCGAACTGGCGGGAAGAGTTGGCGACCCACAGGTCGACGAGGAGGATGGTGGTCATGTCCTCGGACTCGGCGCGGCCGACCGCGGAAGCGAGCGTGTAAGCCTCGTTGCCGCCTGTGGCCACCAGGATGCAGCGGAAGTAGTCGATCGGATAGATCGCGGCACGCGTGGCTTTCACGGAGACGCCGGAGATGGCCTGTTCGACCGCGAGAGAGACCGCCGTCTCCTGGAGCGCACCGCACTGCGTCGGCTGGGCGGCAAGTGCGGGATCGAGGGTGGCGGCCGCAGCATCGGGGGTGGAGCGGGCGCCTGCGACCTCGGATGCCGGGGTCCCGGCCGCTCCGCCGTCGACGGCACTGCCCGCCGCTGCTGGTGTCACCGAGGGTTGGGGAGTGGGTTCGGGGGTGGCGGGCGAGGGTGTTGGAGAGGGGAGTTCAGATTCCGCGGTCTTTGGGACCGCGGTGAACGAGTCGCGCGCGCTGGTGGAGGTCGACCCGGGCTGGAGACCGAAGGCGATCCCGAGCATCACGACGACAATGGCCGCCGGGAGGGCGTACTGAGGCTTCTTGAGCCTTTCCAGCAGGCGGTTCGGCTCGAAGGCAGAGGCGGGCTGACGCGGAGAGCGGTCCACGCGGAAACCCTATCGTGCGACCTCCCCAATGGGCGATGCGGAGATCCCTGATTCGGGCTCGTTCGTAGACTGATCTGGAGGGAACGTCTCTCCAGGGGTGGTGGCGGGGAATGCGCGGCGGATGTGCCTCTCGCTCGTCGCGGCCCGCTCCAGAAACCGCATGGCGCCGGGAGCGAACCCGGCGCCATGTGGTTTTTCTATCGCCAACTATTGGTGGCCTCAATACAGTTTGGCACGGGTAAACTGGTGCCGTGGCTGTCTTCAATCCATTTCGTCCTGCCTACACGGAGGACCCCTACCCGATCCTGGCGAGGTTACGGGCGCAGGAACCCGTGCACTGGAGCGCGGACCTCGGAGCCTGGGTGGTGACCTCGTACGCCGACTGCCAGAAGGCGCTGGCGGACGACGAGCACTTCTCTTCGAACCCGATTCACGCAGCGAATGACCTGGGGCGTTCGGTGGCGCACACCCGCGCGACGGCTCCGATGGGTGCGGCGGCTATCCTGGGGAACTCCGACCCGCCTGAGCACACCCGGCTACGCGCAATCGTGAACCGGGGGTTCACGCCGAAGGTGATCGCCTCGGTGCGGCCGCGCATCGAGCAGACGCTTGACGAGCTGATGGAATCGTGGCCGGAGCACGGGCCAATCGACCTCGTGCCCAACCTGTGTGAGCCGCTGGCGATCACGACTGTGCTGGCCCACATGGGGCTCCCACCGGAGCGCTGGAGCGAGTTCCGGGACCTTTCGGGAGCGGTGATGCGTGGGCGCGTGGAAGGCATGGGCGACGCGGCGATCGCGCGGGAGACCATCGAAGCACGCGACCGGATGCTGGACGTGGTGGCGCAAGTCGTTGAGGGCCTGGAGTCGGGCGAGCCCGGCGCCGGGGAGCGGAATGTGCTCATGGCGCTGATGGATGCCGCCGGAGATGGGGGTATCAGCCCGGACGAGCTGGCGATGATGCTGGTACACATCTCGCTGGCAGGCAACGGGCCGACGATCATGTCGTTCGCGAACGCCCTGGCCGCGCTGGCTGCGCATCCGGAGCAGCTGGAGCGGCTGCTGGCGGAGCCGGACCTGGTGCCTTCGGCAGTCGAAGAGTGCCTGCGGTTCGACACGCCGACGCATTACGTCAACCGGTTCTGCACGAAGGATGCGCAACTGGGGGAGCGGTTGGTGAAGGCCGGGCAGATGGTGTACGCGATGGTGGGAGCAGCCAACCGCGACCCGGCGCGCTTCCCCGAACCTGATGTGCTCGACATCCGGAGGAAGGACAACCGGCACCTGAGCTTCGGGATGGGTATCCACTTCTGCCTCGGCGCGCCGCTGGCGCGGCTGGAGCTGGATGTGGTGCTCCGGAAGGTGCTGGAGCGGTTCGGACACTACCGGGTGGTACGGGCGGAGCGGGGCGGGACGTTCCAGGTGCGGGGGTTCAATCTGCTGGAGATCGAGCCCGGGGGCAGCTGACGAAACCGTTAAGGGATAACGAAACCCTGGCCGGGCACTCTCCCGGGGTACGCGGGAGAGTGCCCGCAGAGCGAACTCAGGCGGATGGCTCCGGGGTGGCCGGGGCAACCGGCGGTGCGGCCCGGCGGAAGCGGCGGGCGGCGACGAACACGAGGCCCAGCGGGATGGCGAGCCAGGCGAGGGCGACGACGGCAACCATGCCAGCGGCGGCAACGTAGCGGGCGGCCTCGAGGGAGGTGGCCCAGCTCTCGGTCCAAACTTCCGTGAGCTTGAGCCCGCCGCTCGACGGGGCTTCCGCCTTCGCGACGACTGGAGTGATCGACAGGTCGACAGTGGCGAACTCGGTGAGGCTGTCGAGGACCTTGAGGCGGCCCTGGATCTGCTCGATCTGCGAGCGGACGCCGGAAAGGCGGTCCTGGACGGTGAGGATTTCCTGGATCGTCTTAGCCTCTTTCAGGAGCGCGAGGTACTGCTGCTCGGTGCTCTGGAGGTTGCGGAGGCGGCTCTGGAGGTCGGTGTACTGTTCGGTGACCTCGGTCGACTTCGAACCCTCGGTGAGGACGCGGACGCCCTCGATGCCGCGGAGGTTGGCGATGAGCGATTCGTAGTTCTGGACCGGGACGCGAATGGTGAGCGAGGCGGTGCGGTCCTTCTCCTCGGCGGCGTTGGCGAACGAGGACCGTTCGAGGTAGCCGCCGCTGCTGCGGGCGAGGGCCGATGCCTCGTTGAAGGCCTTCGAGACGTCGCCGGCTTCGAGAGACATCGTGGCATTGAAGATGATCTTGCGGTCGAACTCGGCCGAAGACGGGAGCGGCTCGCCTTCGCCGTCACCCGGGGCGAGGGCCTCGGCGCCGCCGGCGTCCTTGCCGGTGAGTGCGGCGGCATCCCCGGGTTTCGAGGCCGAGTAGAGGTTCGCGTCCCGGGCGGCGGCGCCGCCGTCGTCTTCATCGCCGTAGAGTCCGATGTCGTTGTCGCCGCCGCCGCAGGCGGCGAGCGTTGCGGCAAGGCCCAGGGTGGCCACGAGAGCGAGATTCCTGATACGCATTGGTGTTCCCTCCACCGGGCGCCGTGTGGGCGCCTCTGCCCCACAGAACGTTGAAGCGACGCCGGTGGTTCCATTACGAAGGTAAAGGCGAGGGCTACAGGGCGAAGCGGCGGACGGCTCCCTGGAGGCCGGTGACCTCCAGCAAGTCGAGTGCGGACTCCCCGAGACACGGGAGGGCGCCTCGCGTGATGTCGGCGAGCGGGGCAAGGACGAAGGCCCGCCCGGCGATACGCGGGTGGGGGACGGTCAGCTCCGGCGTCTCGATGCGCTCATC
>CAUJEQ010000149.1 GCA_963169135.1 Chloroflexota bacterium | reverse complement strand
ACAACGGCAACCAGCCGCTCCGCTGCCTGGCGTAGAAGCCCCTTACACCCCCAGCTTCTGTCCCGCCTGCCAGCTCTCGTGCGCGCGGTCGATCACCCGCATGTAGCGCATCCCGTCTTCGAAGCTCGTCAGCCGTACCGGGGCGCCCGTCGTCACCGAGGCGACGAAATCCTCTTCCACCCGCCACCCGCGGTCGGTGCCCGCGTCGGGCTCGATAGCAACCGGGGCCTTCCCGTGCTCGATCAGTTCGGCCGTGTCGCCCATTTTCCAGCGCAGCGTCGCCTTCGAACCGAAGACCGCGATGCCGTTGCCCTCGGCCGAGGCCGCCATCGAGCTGAAGTGGTAGGTGATGCGCGC
This sequence comes from Chloroflexota bacterium, assembly GCA_963169135.1. GTDB lineage: Bacteria > Chloroflexota > Dehalococcoidia > Tepidiformales > Tepidiformaceae > Amarobacter. Next base: position 21,233 of record CAUJEQ010000149.1, on the reverse strand, counting down.
GCCGTTCGCCAGTTTCCCGGTCGCCACCCAGATGTCCGGCACGGTCACCTTGCCCGGCCGGCCTGTCTCGGTGTCCGGCCGCTCGGGGATCACGATGTCGCCCGCCGCCTGGATGTCGGCGTGGTCGCCCAGCCAGCGATGGATAACCTCCACGAAGATGCCGAACATCATCACGTTCTTGCCCGAGTAGTCGGCCCGCTGGCGCCAGTGGAGCGGAGTAGCCGGGTCCAGCCCCGAGGCGTTCAGCACGTTCACGTTGACTTCGGAGATCGTTCCGAGCGCCCCTTCGCCGATAAGCCGGGTAATCGTCGGCCCGAGCTTGAAGTCGAACGGCGCGGGGACCAGCTGCGCCACCAGCTCCGGGTGGCGCTCGCTCGCGGCCACCATGTCTTCGGCCTGCCCCAGGTCCATCGCCATGCGTGCCTCGCAGAGCACGTGTTTTCCCGCTTCGAGTGCCATGATGCTGAAGTCGCGGTGCATGTACGGCCACGTGCCGATGCACACCGCGTCAATCTCCGCGTCCGCGCAGAGCGCCTGCGCCGAATCGAACACGCGCGGGATGCTGAACTCATCCGCGACCCGCTGCGAGCTCTCCCGGCTGCGGTTCGCGACCCCGGTGACCTCGACCCCTGGCTGCCTGCGGAGTCCGGGAATGTGCATCTGGCGCGTGTTCGCGCCCGCGCCGATAAGGCCGATACGAAGGGGCATGGTCGTCCTCGCTCCTGAGATGCAGCCAAGGCTACGCGATTCGCTCAGCGTGTTCGAGAGCCTCGGCCCGCGGGTCCTCTACCCACTCTCACCGCACCTCGATCGATTGCCTGTGGCGGCCGGTCGCGATACGCTCTCCATTCGACACTCACATTCCACGTCCGGGTTAGAGATACACATGGCTCACCATAAGTCCGCTATCAAGCGGTGGCACCAGTCCCTTCGCGAGCGCGAGCGAAACCGCGCCCGCCGCACCCTCGCCCGCGGCTCCGTCCGCCGTGTGCGCGAAGCCGTGGCCTCCGGCGATGCCGAGGCGATCAAGACCGCGCTCAACAGCGCCTATTCCGCCCTGGATCGAGCCGCCAAGCAAGGCGCAATCCACACCGGCACGGCCGATCGCCTCAAGCGCCGCCTGGCCGCCCACGCCAGCACGACAGCCGCCTAGTCCCAACCTCGGATGTGATTGCGCGACGCCCATCGGTGACGGTGGGCGTTTTCGTTTGCCTCCTGATGGCGCGTTTACCTGCCCCGGCCGACAATGCCCGCCATGAGCGATACGCCACGCCCCCGGGTCGATGTCGTCATTCCCGTCTATAACGAAGTGAAGGTGCTCGAACAGAGCGCCATGACCACCCTCGCCCTCTTCGACCAGAACCAGCAATACGAGTGGCGGCTCGTGATCGCCGACAACGGCTCGAACGACGGGACTCCAGAACTCGCGCGCAGCCTCGAAGCGCGCTACTCCCGTGTGAAGGCGCTGATCCTCGAAGTAAAGGGCCGTGGGCTCGCCCTCCGCGAGGCCTGGCTTTCCAGCGACGCCGATGTAGTCTCCTACATGGATGTCGACCTCAGCACCGATCTCAGCCACCTGCCGGAGCTGGTCGCCATGGTCGCCGAGCGCGGCTGCGATGTGGCCATCGGCTCCCGCCTGGCCAAAGGCTCGAAGACCGACCGCCAGCTCAAGCGCGAGATCACCAGCCGCGGCTATGTCGCGCTCATCCGCATGACCTTCCCCCGCCTCCGGATTACCGATGCCCAATGCGGCTTCAAAGCCCTCAACCGCAAGGCCGTCCAGGCAGTCGTCCCGCAGATCGAGAACCGAATGTGGTTCTTCGATACCGAAATGCTCATCCTCGCGCACCAGGCAAAGCTCAAGATCTGCGAACTCCCCGTCCGCTGGGTCGAGGACACTGACACCAAGGTGAAGATCGTCAGCACGGCTCTCGAAGACATCCGCGGGCTGGCGCGGATGCGCTTCCGCCGCCGATAGTGGCGATAGACCCTTCGAATGGATGGGATTGGATTCGAATCGGCGCGCCCCGGGAGAGTCTGTCAGCGGGTTAACGGCACCCCCGCAGGTTTGATCGCGGGTGGGGCCGATGGTATAACACGCCTTGCTACGAGATTCACAAAGTCCGGTGGCACCGGGGCTCCGTGCCCACGGGAACGAACGAGGGGGAGGCCGGTCGGTTGGAATTCGCAAATCTTCCGCACGACTTTGCCGAGACGCTTGAGCTTGTCTTCGTCAGCATCACCATAGTCGCGACCCTGGCCCTGATCGTGCTGTTCGGCCAGTGGTGGCAGAGGTAGTTTGACCCATGGCCGTTGAAGCTCCCGCAAAACCGACACTCGCGGACAAGATCTACGACAAGATGTTCCACAACTACGTGTGGAAGTCGATCTTCCGCACGGGTTACCCGAACACGCCCCGCAACCAGATGCTCGTGGTTGCGACGAACGTGTTCCTGCACCTCCACCCCACCCGCATCCACCGGACTCACGTCAAGGTCACCCACACCTACTGCCTCGGTGGCCTCTCGTTCTTCATGTTCCTGGGCCTCACCGTCACCGGCATCCTGCTGATGTTCTACTACGTGCCCAGCGTCGAACGTGCCTATCTCGACATGCAGAACATCACGACGACCGTCCAGTTCGGCCAGCTAATGCGAAACATGCACCGCTGGATGGCCCACGCAATGGTCATCCTCGTCTTCCTGCACATGATGCGTGTGTTCTATACGGGCGCCTACAAGCCGCCGCGCGAGTTCAACTGGGTGGTTGGCGTCATCCTCCTGGTGCTGACTTTCCTCCTCAGCTTCACCGGCTACCTCCTCCCGTGGGACCAGCTGGCGTTCTGGGCCATCACCGTGGGCTCGAACATCGCCGGTTCGGCGCCTGTCCTCGGCCCGAAGACCCGGTTCTGGATGCTCGGCGGGTTCGAAGTCGGCCCCGAATCGCTCATCCGCTTCTACACGCTCCACGTCATCGGCCTGCCGCTGCTGGCCGCTATCTTCATGGCCGTCCACTTCTGGCGTATTCGCCGTGATGGTGGCCTGGCCCGGCCCCTCTAGGCCTCGAACTTCACGCAGGACAGCAACAGCATGGCAACCACAGTAGTCGCCCGACCAGTCGCCCGCCCGCAGGCACGCGCCCGCGACGAGGAAGTGCTCGTCTGGCCAGACCTGGTGTTCATCGAATTCATCGCCGCGATGCTCTTCACGATCACCCTCTTCTTCCTCTCGGTGGTCATGAACGCACCACTGCTGGACCAGGCGAACGCCGACGTCACGCCGAACCCGTCGAAGGCGCCCTGGTACCTGCTCAACCTGCAGGAACTCCTCCTCCACATGAACGCCGCGATGGCCGGTATCATCATCCCGACCATCTGGCTCGTCATCCTTGGCGCGTTCCCCTATTTCGACCGCGACAACGAAGGCCAGGGCGTCTACTTCGGGACCGAAGGCGCGGTCAAGATCACCATCATCGCCTCAGCTATCGGCTTCTTTGGCACATGGCTCCTCATCCTCTGGGACTCCGGCAAGATCGCGTTCTTCCTGAACGACTGGTTCCAGCTCTCGGGCGGCGATAGCCTCCGCTTCCTCGAAAACGCCCGGTCGATGCAGTCGCAGCTTCCGTGGCCCGACTGGTCACGCGAGATCACGTACCTCCCGTTCAACCTCCGGATCCTGGATGGCACCGGTTCGGGCGGGCCGACGACCTTCCAGCACCTGGACTTCCCGGGCTGGCTCGTGGAGCAGGCGATCCCGATTGCCTTCATCGTTGGGCTTCCGAGCCTCCTTATCTACGGGATGTGGCGAATGGGCCTCGTGGTGACGCGCAGGGATGCGCTCCTGGCCCTTTTCGGTGGATTTGTTGCTTCCTACGGCGTGCTGACGCTGACCGGCACGGCATTCCGGGGACAGGGCCAGGAGCTCGTGTTCCCATGGGAGCTGAAAGTTAGCGAAGGCATACCGGGGCAGGAGTAGAAACGAATAATGGCAGCTGAACCATCCGCAGCTCCGCGCGCTTCGGGGCCCATTGAGCGAGCCCGCCAGTCAGAGGCGCGCAAACTTGCTCGCCGCTCGTTCCTCAGGGTCAGCGTCTTCGCCGGCCTGGCGCTCTCGTTTGGCGCGATGACAGCCGGGTTCCTCGGGTTTTTCAACCTGCGAAAGCCCAGCGGCTTCGGGGGCGTCGTGAACGTCGCCGCCAACCGCATCCCCCTCCCCGGCGCCGAACCCACGCGCATTAGTGAGGGCAAGTTCTGGCTCGTGAACCTCAGTGGCTCCGAGGGCGATGTTCTCGGCGTGGGTGGCACCGGCGGCCTCCTCGCGTTGTACTGGAAATGCCCCCACCTCGGCTGCGCAGTCCCCTGGCTCGGAGGATTCAACGGTGCCGAGGTCAACTTCCCCGGTATCGTCGGCTGGTTCCGCTGCCCCTGCCACGGCTCTACCTACTCCCGGGCCGGCATCCGCGTCTTCGGTCCTGCCCCCCGGCCCATGGACACCATGGCCCTCACCGTCAACAGCAACGGCTCCGTTGACGTCAACACCGGCGCTGTCACCAGCGGCAACAACAACAACCCGCTTCGTGCGGTTGCGTACAACGGGTAGGCGGAGGGTCGATTGAACACCCAAAAGCAAATCGTCCTCATCGTCGCGCTCTTCTTCATCTTCGTTGGCGGCTGCGCAGCCTACACCGCGATTGACCTGCCCGTCCGCGCTCCAGACCAGCAGGAGTGGAGCGACGAGCAGTCCATCGAGCGCGGTGCGCTCCTCTACGCGAATAACTGCCGCACGTGCCACGGAAACAAAGGCGACGGTGGCGTCGGCCCTGCGCTGAACCGCGCCGACTTCCAGGACCAGGACCCGCTCCTCCTCCGTCAGAACCGCGACCTCGTCCGCCGGACGCTCCAGTGCGGCCGCGCGGGGACACTCATGCCTGCCTGGCTCAATACGAACGGCGGCTCGCTCAACTCCATCCAGATCGAACACCTCGTGAACCTCATCACCGCCCCCGCGACCGATGAAGACGCCTTCGGCAACCCCACGAGCTTCGGCTGGACCGAGGCCGAGCATTTCGCTCATAACCTCAACCTGCACACCTCGGCCGTCGTCGGCGGCGATACCCTCGCTCTCATCGCCCGCGCTCACGGCATCGGGCCCGCTGAGCTCGCCGCGCTCAACAACCTCCCTGTCGAAGGTACCCTGAAGCAGGGCTCCACCATCCGGATTCCCGGTTTCCGCGCCGACCAGGACGGCTACGCCTACACGGTTTACAAGGACAACGAAACCATCACGAAGGTCGCCGAAGCCCACTTCGTCGGCGCCCTCATCATTGCTGACCTCAACCAGCTCGACTACAGCCTCAGCGTCAAGCGCGGCGTTGCCACCATGGAGCTCCTCACCGCCGATGGGCAGCCCCGCGCGGGCCTCTTCCCCGGCGAGGTCCTCGCACTGCCCAATGGCGCCGTCTACTTCGTCACCCCCGGCGATACCGTGCCCGCCGTCGCCGAGCGCCACGGCATCACCGAGCAGCAATTGAAGGACCTGAACGACGCGATCAAGGACCTCGAAGCGGACGCCGAAATCCCCGCCGAAGTCACCGAGCTGAAGCTACCCAAAATCGAAGGCTATGTCGTCCAGGGCCAGAGCCTCGATGACGTGGCCCAGACGCTCTCCGGCACAACTGCGAGCATGATTGCCGATGCCAACGGCCTGAAGTCCAGCGATATCGTCGCCATTGGCACCTCGCTCCACCTTCCCGAGGACTCCTGGGGATCTGCCCCGCCCGACCAGATCAACCCGGGCACAGCCTGCGTCCAGTGGGCAGTCCCGCAGAGTGTCTTCAACACCCTTCCGGGCGTGGGTACCTCGACCCCCGCAGCCGAGCCCGGCGAGCCCGACGAGATCTCGACCAACGTCACCATCCTCGCCACCCAGACGGTTCCCGAATACGACTGGATCATCGAGGCGGACGGCGTGCGCAGCGGCTCCAACACCGGCGCGGTAAAGGTCGCCGTCGGCACCGACATCCTGTTCGAAAACGTGGCCGGCCTCCACACCATCACGATCAACGGCACAGCCGACAAGCCTGACATTGGTCCGGCACCCGGTGACAAGCGCACGATCACGTTCAACGAGCCCGGCAAGTTCTACATCACCTGCGACTACCACCCGGCCATGAAGGGTTGGGTCTGGGTCGAATAGGCGTTTCAGCCGCCCGGGATCGAGGTCAGGGGGCCCTTTGCGGGCCCCTTTCGGTTGACCGCCAGAGGGGGCGTCCGTAGGATCCCACACATAATCCTCGCCCCGGCGGTGGGCTGGGGCTCCACCAAGAAGAGGTTAGGGATGGCAGCAGCACAGACTGGCAAGAGATACGTCGTGCCCGGCGGCGTGGCCGAATTCATTGTGACCAAGGGCGGCGCCGGCGAGCTTCGCTGTGGGGACGCGCCCATGCAGATGCGTGGTGCCGAGGATGCCTCGGTCGCCGTCAACACCGAGGGCATGGAACCTGTCCAGCTCGGCAAGCGATACAAGGATGAGACGACTGGCGTCGAGGTCCTGGTGGTCAAGCCCGGCCCGTGCGCCCTCAACGTCGACGGGCGAGCGATGGAGCTCCTTCAGCCGAAGGTCCTTCCTTCGGCGGACTAACCCCCCGGTGTCACGCCGAAACACGCGAAGGCGGGCAGCGATGCCCGCCTTCAAGGCGTACCCGGATCGACAGGGCCCCCTCTCTGACGGAAAATTGCCGCCATGAGCATCGAGAGGGCCATCGAGTCGCAGATACAGGACGCGGTGGCCGCCGGCATGTTTGATAACCTCCCCGGCGCCGGCAAGCCGTTGTTCTTCGGCGCCGGTGATGCCCTCGCCGGCGACAACTGGCTCGGCTTCAGGGTCCTCCAGAACGGCGGCATGCTGCCCGTATGGCTCAACCTGGCGAAGGACATCGAAGGCGACCGTGAACGCCTCGACCGCCTGGATGCCGAGCATGCAGCGCTCTGCCGGGCCGCTGCCATGAACGGCGGTGGAGCCGCCTACCGCGACTCCATCTCCCGCATCCGCGTCCGCTACGAAGAGATGGCCCGTACGCTGCGAAAGCGCCAGGACCGCTTCAACCACGATGCACCCGGGATCCGCAGCCAGCGCCCCGCGATCTGGGTCGAACACCATCTCGAACGGCTCGACCGCCGCGCCCGCGATGCCGGTGCCCTCGATGGGTCCTCCGTGGATTCCGTCAAGCCGGTTTGAGTGTTATGGTGAAAGACCTGCGGCCCTTCACGGGCACTCTTTTTCGCAAGAAGGCGAGGTGATAGTTCCTCTTGGCAGAAGTCATCGTCGGCGATGGTGAGGGTTTCGAAGCCGCGCTCAAGCGCTTTAACAAGCGCGTCCAACAGGATGGCATTCTCGCAGAAGCGCGGCGTCGGGAGCATTACGAAAAGCCGAGCGTGAAGCGCAAGAAGAAGGAAGCCGCCCGCCTGCGGAAGCTCCGCAAGAAGCAGCTCCGCAGCGAAGCCCGAGCAGCCACCAGGCGCTAGCCCGGGTAATCCACCGAACACACTCGCGGGCCCGGCCACTGCGCCGGGCCCGCGGCATTCCGGGAGCTCGCCATGGCAACCCTCAAAGACACAATCCAGGCCGACCTCGCAGACGCCATGCGCAACCGCGAGGAAATCCGAAAGTCCGCTCTCCGCATGCTCATCGCCGCCATCAAGAACACCGAGATCGACCAGGGCAAGCCTCTCGAAGATGACGCCGTTATCGCCGTCATCCAGAAGCAGGTGAAGCAGCGCCGAGAAAGCATCATCGAGTTCGAAAAGGGCAACCGAATGGACCTCGTCGAGCGGGAACGCGCCGAGGAGACGGTGCTCCAGGCGTACCTCCCTGAGCAGGCTGCACCCGAGGAGATCGAAGCCGCCGTTCGCAAGGTCATTGCCGAGACCGGCGCCAGCGGCCCGCGCGACATCGGCAAGGTCATGCCAGTCCTGACGAAACAGTTCGCCGGGCGGGCGGATGGACGTGCCATCAACGAGGTCGTACGCAGGCTCCTGGACAGCTGATATGGCCATCCGCGCGGTCCTCTTCGATTGGGATGGCACCATCGTTAGCAACGACCCCGGGGCCGTCGATGTCGCTGCTTCCGCCGTGGATGCCTATGCCCGCAAATACCTGGGGGTCGACGCCACCGGCGGCGACTTCGCCCGTGCGTTCCAATCCGTGTTGCCGCCCTACATTCCCGGAGAGACCGGGACTTCTCCAATCATCGGCCGCATCATCGGCGAAGCCATGACCTGGCTCGGCTGGCCCTGCGGTACGAACGACGTCGAGGCCTGCAGCCGCCTGTTCTTCGAGGAGCACATGCGCTACCAGGCGGTCTACGACGACGCCCGTGCACTGCTCTCGTCGTTGAAGTTCCGCGGCTACCGCGTCGGTGTCGTCAGCAACGCCATTTTCCCGGGGCACTACTTTGAAACCCGCGTGAACGAGCTTGGCCTTGCCGGCTACATCGATAGCTTCGTGTCATCGGCCGATGTGGGCCTGGCCAAGCCCAACCCCGCGCCCTTCCGCCGCGCGCTCGCCGACCTTGGCGTCGAACCGCACGACGCAATCTTCGTCGGTGATTCGCCCGTGACCGACATCCCGGGCGCCCGCAATGCCGGCATGCGGGCGGTCCTGCTCCAGCGAAACCAGCGCGCGCGCGACCGGGCCGGTTTCCTCGTCATCGAGCGCCTCACAGCCCTCAACGGCATCCTTGGCGAAGGGACTGTGTTCTGACCTCCTCATTCCCGGCAGCGGACGCCCGCTCTGGTATCCTGCGACGGTACCCATGATCCGCCGCAAACCTGTCCCGGCAGTGTCGCGTACCACCGCGGGGGGCTTCGGCCTCGTGCTGGCGGCGCTTACGGTCTTGCTCGTTGTGCCACTGTTCCGCTTCGATGGCGCCCTTCGCGAAGGCGATATCGCGCCCACCACCTTCGAAGCGGCGCGCGATGCCCAGTTCGAGTCAATCGTCCTCACCGAGGCCGCCAGGGAAGAGGCCGCGGCGGCTGTCGAGGAGGTTGCCTTTCCGGTCGATTCTGGCATCCGTGACGAACAGGCCCAGCGGCTCGACCGCTACCTCAGCCAGGTGCGGGCACTCATCGCCCGCACCGACCTGACCACCCAGCAAAAGATCGACCAGATCGGCGAGATCGCGGCCCCCAGCCCCGTTGCCAGCGCCGGGCGGTTCGCGCTCCAGGCGATGGACCTCGCCAGCTTCGACGAGTTCCAACAGCAGACCGTGGAGGCGCTGACCGAACTGATGTCCGCTCCCATCCGGCCCGAAGTGCTCGGGGCGGCAATCGACGAGTACCTCGCGCGGCCCGGAAGCTCGCCGGCGACCTCGGTGGAACTCACGGCGATGAAAGAGGTCCTGCGGGCCTTCGTCATCGCCAACTTCCAGGTGGATGTAACGGCCACCGAGGCGAAGCGCGCCGCCGCCGTCGCCGCCGTCCAGCCCGTAGTCCGTACGATCGCCAAAGGACAGGTGATCGTCACCGAAGGCCAGCCCATCGCCGCCCAGGACATCGAGGCACTCCGCGCGACCGGTGTCATCGATGACGGGATCGATGTCTACGGCGTGGCGGGAGGCGCCATCATCGCCGTCGGTTTCGGCCTTCTGCTGGGCGCTTACGCGTACCTGTTTCAGCCGTTCGAACCTCCGGCCAGGCGCCGGATGGCGGTGGTGACGTTCGGCATTGGCGCGGTCCTCCTCGGCACCCGGATCATGCTCCCGATCCTGACCCCCGATACCGACAACAACTTCTACGCGTTTGCTCTGCCGGTGGCTGCAGCCGCCATGATCGCCGCCTCGTTCGCCGACCTTTCATTCGCGGCCCTGGTGGCCCTGGTGGTCGGGCTGTTCGCCGCATTCGTGGGCGGCACCGCGCCCCAGATTGCCGGCACCTCCTACGTCGGCTCGCTTCAGTCGCTTGAATTGGGCATGGCCTACGCCGCCGGAGGGCTCGCCGGTGCAGCCGTCCTCCATCGTGCCGACCGCCTGAGCCGCTACGCCTGCTCCGCTGTGGCTGTGGCCCTTGCCACCGGGGCCGTGATGCTGGTGTTCTGGCTGGTCGGCGCCCAGCGAGCCAACATCGATCTGGCCTGGATCGGGCTCGCGGCCACCCTCCATGGCGCGGGCGCGGCCCTCCTGGCCGTCGGCGTCTTCATCATGCTCTCAGTGGTCTTCGGGGTGACCACGCGCCTTCAATTGCTCGAACTCGCCCAGTCAGACCATCCGCTCCTGCGCCGGCTCCAGGACGAGGCGCCCGGTACCTACCACCACAGCATGCTCGTCGGAGCGCTGGCCGAGCGCGCTGCCGCCCAGATCGGCGCCGACGCCCTCGTTGTCCGCGTCGGCGCCTATTACCACGACATCGGTAAGCTCATGATGCCCGGCTACTACGTCGAGAACATGCTCGACGGTTCGCCCAGCCCGCACGACGAACTCCCGCCCAACGAGAGCGCCGCCATCATCCGTGCTCACGTCACAAACGGCATCGACCTCGCGAAACGCTACCGCCTGCCCGCTGTCATCCGCGACTTCATCCCCCAGCACCACGGCACGCGCCTCGTCACCTTCTTCTACCGGCGCGCCAGCCAGAAAGGCGGTGCCCCCGAACCCGCGGACTACCGGTACGTTGGTCCCCGCCCGCAAACGAAAGAGGCCGCGATCGTCATGCTCGCCGACTCCTGCGAGGCCATCGTCCGCGCCCGCAACGACGATGGCGCACCCACCATCGATCAGCTTATCGATGGCGTCCTCGCCGAACGGCTGGCCGAGGGCCAACTGGACGAATGCGACATAACTATGCGGGAGATGCAGGCCGTGGCTGCCAGCTTCAAGAGCACCCTGCGCGCCGTCTATCACCCCCGCGTCCAGTATCCCGAGCCCACCACCGACGAGATCGCCGCGCTGGCCCGGGGCGAGACTCCCGTGTCCACCAGCCGCCCATAGCCGGCCCCGGTCGACAGTCCGCCCGCCGCGTTCGACAATCGGGGCATGCGATTCGCCATCATCCGCTTCCCCGGCACCTGGAGTGACCGCGACACCTACCATGTCCTGCACAACGTCCTCGAACAGCAGGCCGATATCCTCTGGCACCGGGAAACGGACCTCTCGAACTACGACGCGGTCGTGCTCCCGGGCGGCTTCTCCTACGGTGACTATCTCCGCTGCGGGGCAATCGCACGCTTCTCGCCCGTGATGGACGCCGTCGTGGACTTCGCCGAGGCGGGTAAGCCGGTCATCGGCATCTGCAACGGCTTCCAGGTGCTCTGCGAAAGCCACCTCCTGCCCGGCGCGCTCATCCGCAACCAGAGCCTCCAGTTCCGCTGCCAGTGGACGTACCTTCGGCGCGAAGGCGGCTCCACCCCCTGGGCCGACGGAATCCCCGACGGCACCGTCCTCCACGTCCCCATCAGCCACGGCGAGGGCAACTACTTCGCCGATCCCGACACCCTGAACGAACTCGAACTGCGCGGTCGCGTCGTCTTTCGCTACTGCGACGCCGCCGGCGAAGTCACCCCCGCCGCCAACCCGAACGGTAGCGCGCGCAACATCGCCGGCATCATCAACGCCCGCGGGAACGTCCTCGGCATGATGCCCCACCCCGAGCGCGCCGGGGAGCAACTCGTCGGCGGCGCCGATGGCAACCGCATCTGGGAGTCCCTCCTCCGCCAGGCCACCACGATCCTCGCGGGCTGATCGGCCGCATCCCTCGCTGCTCCCGCAGCCGGTAGACTCCGCCTGTATCAAGAGTAGGCGGAGGCGGCAGATGGACCCGAACGGCTACAGCGAGGCGCAACTCCAGATCCAGCGCACGGTCCGCGATTTTGCTCGCAAAGAGATCGCGCCCGGCGCCGAGGAGCGGGACCGCACCGCGCAATTCGGCTACGCCCTCTACCGCCGTATGGGCGACCTGGGCATCCCGGGCATGCTTTATCCCACGGAGCTTGGCGGCAGCGACGCCGACACTCTCTCGTTCTGCCTCGCAATCGAAGAAGTCAGCCGGGTCGATGCCTCGCTCGGGTTCACCCTCTGGATCGGCGTACAGGGTGCCGGGACGCTGTTACGGTCCGCCGCCGATGGCCGGGAGGGATGGATCGACCAGTACGTCCGGCCCATCATCCGGGGCGAGATGGTCGGCGCCGGCGCCATCACGGAACCCGACGCCGGCTCCGACACCGCCGCCATCCGCACCCGCGCCGTCGCCCACGGCGACGAGTGGGTCATCGATGGCGCCAAGATCTACATCAGCAACGCCGGCATGGAGAACTGCGGCTTCGTCACCCCCCTCTGCCGCACCGAGGATGGCTTCGCCCTGTTCCTCGTGCCGGCGGGCACGCCCGGCTACCACATCAGTCCGCCCCTCCGGAAGATGGGCCTCCGCTCCGCCGACACCCGCGAGCTCTCCTTCGATGGATGCCGGGTCCCCGCGGCACATCTGCTCGGCGGTCGTGGCTCCGGCCGGGCTTCGGTGGTCGGCAGCGGGTTCGCGCTCACGCGCGTCTACACCGCTTCGAACGGCGTCGGCATCGCTGCCGAATGCCTCGATGTTGCCCTCGCCCACGCGCGCTCGCGCATTGCCTTCAAGCGCCCCATAGCGCAGTTCCAGTACGTCCAGGGCATGCTCGTCGATACCGCGGTCGAACTCGAGGCAGGCCGCATGCTGCGCGACAGGGCCGCCCGTGTGCACACGGAACGCCTGCCGTTCACAAAGGAGGCTTCCATGGCAAAGCTCTACTGCACCGAGACCGCCAAGCGTGCCGCCGACCACGCCGTCCAGGTCTTCGGCGCGATGGGGGTCATGGATGAGACGCCGGTCTCCCGCTACTACCGCGACGCTCGCGCCCTCACCATCGCCGAGGGCACCAGCGAGATCCAGAAGCACATCATCGCCCGTGAAATGGGCTGCCTGGCCTGACCCGTTCCCCCCGAAATGGGCTGCTTTCATCCAGTTTCTTTACAAAAGCGTGTATGCGGGCGTACAAATCTTCTATCCGGAGCAGAGCCGGAAAGGCGCGGGCCACAATCACAAAAGGTGGCCGGCCGAGGAGAACCGTTTCGTGAGCATGGCTCCCGCATATCCGTTCACGTTGGATGTCGACCCCGCCGCGCCCCAGAGCCGGCTGACCGTCTTCTTCCGCATCATCATGGTCATCCCCCATGCCATCATCGTCGCCCTGCTCGGCGTCGTTGCCACCCTCATCACCCTTGCTGCCTGGTTCATCATCCTGTTCACGGGCTCCTACCCGGCCGGCATGTCGTCGTTCGTCGTCAACGTCTTCCACTGGAGCGCCCGCATGAACGGGTACATGTATCTGCTGACCGGAGCCTATCCGCCGTTCTCGATGGGACCGGACACCTCGTACCCGGTCCGCTTCGCGGGAGAGGCCCAGGCCGAGGGCCGGAACCGGATGACCGTCTTCTTCCGCGTCTTCATGATCATCCCGCACTACATCGTCCTCTACTTCCTCCAGATCGCCGCCCAGGTTGTCCTCCTTATCGCCTGGTTCGCAGCGCTCTTCACCGGATCGGTCCCGGCCGGCATGCACAACTTCGTCGCCGGCTTCCTGCGCTGGCAGACGCGCTACTACGCCTACGCCGCGCTCCTGACCGACGAGTATCCGCCGTTCAGCCTCAACTGACGGGCGCTCTCCCCCTGTATCCTTGGCATGGACCGGCGCCGGTGGCCGGTTCACGCCGTATTGGGCGCGCAGAGGGAGCGAGATGACCACACCACCCGGGACAGACGAGGGACCGGAGCCCGGGCACCAACCCGCGGCCCCGCCGGCCCCGCTCCCTCCACCCCCGCCCGCGGTGGCAACGCCTCCGCTCCCGCCGCCACCCAACGCCCCCGGCCGCTACCCCATGGCGTTCGACGTGCTCTACCCCGATCGCCTGAGCCGCCTGAGCACCTTCTTCCGCGGCTTCCTTCTCGTCCCCATCGCCCTCGTCCTCGGGCTGCTCCAGTACTTCATCACCATCGCCCTCATGTTCGGCTGGATGACGGTCTTCTGGCGCAAGAAGTACCCGATGTGGCTCTTCCACGCGCTTAGCGGCAGCTTCGACTACACCGCCCGTGCCTGGGCGTATGGTGCCCTGCTCACCGACCAGTTCCCGAGCTTCTCCCGCGAACAGAGCATGGTCTCGCTCGATTTCGACGACCCGCCCTCCGGCTACCTCAGCCGCTGGCGGGTGCTCTTCTGGAAGGGCATCCTCCTCTTTCCCCACATGGTGGTGCTCCAATTCCTCGCGATGGCGGTTTTCGTCGTGACCGTACTCGCCTGGTTCGGCATCCTCTTCACCGGCAACTACCCCCGGGGCATGTTCCAGTTCTCGGTTGGTGTGCAGCGCTGGTACCACCGCGTCACGGCCTACTTCGCCTCGTTCAACGACCGCTACCCGCCCTATGCCCTCGCAGCCGATGCCGGGCCCGCAAGCAACGCCACCACCGTCGCTTCTGGCGTGGGTGGATGGCTTGTCGCCGGTGGCTATGCCGTGCTGATCGGCGCGGTGGCCTCGCTTGGCGGTGGCATGAAGACGGAACGGCTCGACTACGAGCGCCTGGTCCAGGGCCGCTCAGGGCCGAGCATCGCCTTCGAGCCCGCGCTCGCCGATGGCCCGGTCATCCTTAGCCTCGAACGCGCCTACGACCCTGGAGACGATCTCGTCCTGGTCCTCGCTCCCGCCCGGGGCGAGCGCATCATCGTGTTCGAGTGGGAAGTCTGGAATCGCTCCGGCTCACGCGCCGATATCGTCTCCACCGCCGTCAGTCTTCACTACGAGTTCGATGATGACGATGGCCTGGAGACCCGGCGCGATTATGCCGAGATCCTCACCGTGGGCAACCGGACCGCGCCGGCCCGCATCGAGGACCGCGCCCGTGTCACCGTCCAGGCCGTCTTCGTCGTCCCCGAAGACGCCGAACCGCTGGATCTGCGCTTCTCGGGCGGGTTCGCGGGCGGCGGCGTCCGCTACCTGTTCGAGTGAACCGCCAACCCCGCTGACGCTCACGTCTTAGCCACGCCCACGCTACGCTATCGCCATGCCAGTCGACCAGGCCGCCCTCGATGCCGTTGCCCTCCGCCGCGATGAGTACGAACTCCTCGTCCAGCAACTCGGCCGCGAGCCCAACGAGGTCGAACTCGGCATGTTCGGCTCCCTCTGGAGCGAGCACTGCGGCTACAAGAACAGCAAGCCGCTGCTCAAGCTCTTCCCCTCCAGCGGCGACCAGATCCTGACCAAGGTCGGCGCCGAAAACGCCGGCGCCATCGACATTGGCGGCGGCCTCTGCGTGGTCATGAAGGTCGAATCCCACAACCACCCCTCCGCCATCGAGCCCTACCAGGGCGCTGCCACCGGCGTGGGCGGCATCGTGCGCGACATCTTCGCTATGGGCGCCTACCCCATCGCCATCCTCGATTCGCTCCGCTTCGGCCCGCTGGATGACCCCCAGAACCGCTACCTGTTTGAAGGCGTCGTCGGCGGCATCGGCGGCTATGGCAACTGCCTGGGCATCCCCACCGTCGGCGGCGAAGTCGTGTTCAGCCCGGCCTACAACGGCAACCCGCTCGTCAACGCCATGTGTGTCGGCATCGCCGAAACGGCGAAGCTCCTGAGCGCGAAGGCCCACGGCGAAGGCAATGTCTTTCTCCTCGTCGGTTCCGATACTGGCCGTGATGGCATCCACGGCGCGAGCGGCCTCGCCAGCCGAACCGACCCCGAGGCCCGCTTCGAAGAGATGCGCCCCGCGGTCCAGGTCGGCAACCCGTTCATGGAAAAGCTCCTGATGGAGGCCTGCTACGAGCTCGCCTCTGAACACGGCGACTGGATTGTCGGCCTCCAGGACCTCGGTGCCGCCGGCCTTACCAGCTCAGTCGTCGAATGCTGCGCCAAGGGCGGCTCCGGTGCCATCCTCGACCTGGAGAACGTTCCCCGCCGCGAACAGGGCATGACGCCCTACGAGGTCATGCTCAGCGAGAGCCAGGAACGCATGCTCGTCATCGCCAAGAACGAGCACGTCGCCGAGGTGACCGCGCTCTTCCAGCACTGGGAGCTCCACTGCGAACCCATCGGAGTGGTGACCGCTGGCACCGAAGTCGTCATCCGTGAACATGGCGTCGATGTCGCCCACGTGCCAGTGGGCATCGCCACCGAGCCGCCCCAGTACCGCCGCCAGGGTGTCCGCCCCGCCGAGCTCATGGCCCTCAACGCCTTCGATCCAGGCCGCCTCCCCGACGTGACGCACGGCGAGGCGACTGGCGTGCTCCTGAAGCTGCTCTCCCGCCCGAATATCGCCTCCAAACGCGGCGTCTTCCGCCAGTACGACCACCAGGTGCTCAACAACACGGTCATCCCCCCGGGCGGCGATGCGGCCGTGCTCCGTGTCCCCGGAACCGATAAAGGCATCGCCGTTTCGACCGATTGCAGCGGGCGGCTCTGCTACCTCGACCCCTACGCCGGCGGCGCCATCGCCGTCGCCGAGGCGGCCCGCAACGTGGTCTGCACGGGCGCGACCCCGGTCGCCGTCACCGACTGCTTGAACTTCGGCAACCCGGAGAAGCTCGACGTGTACTACACGCTCGAACATGCCGTCCGCGGTATCGCCGAGGCCTGCCTCCAGTTCGATACGCCCGTCGTCAGCGGCAACGTGAGCCTGTACAACGAAACGGCCGGCCGTCCAATCTACCCCACGCCCGTCATCGGCCTGCTCGGCATCCTCGAAGACGTTTCGAAGGCCCTTCGCGCAGGGTTCGATGGGGCAGGCTGCCAGGTGTACCTCCTCGGTGCCGGGCTGGAACAACCGGCAGCTACACTCGGTGGCAGTGAGTACCTGGAAGCCCTCCACGGCGTCGTCGCGGGCATCCCCACCGTCGACCTGGCCGCCGAGAAGCGCCTCCAGCAGCTCGTCCTCCGCGCCCACGCCGAGGGCCTGCTCGTCAACGCCCACGACTGCTCCGATGGAGGCCTTGCGGTCACACTCGCGGAATGTTCCATCCTTGGCGACCAGGGCTTCGAAGGTGATGCCGATCTCGCCGGCCGGCTTGACTCCGCGCTCTTCGGCGAGGCCCAGGGCCGCATCGTGGTGAGCCTCCCCGACGACTCGTTTCGCCAGGGCGGCGGCGCCGCGCGCCTCCACGACCTCGGCAACGAACTTGGCGTCCCCGTGGTGCGCCTCGGCAAGACCGTCCCCGGCGACACCTTCTCATTCGGCCCGCTTCGGACCAGCGTGACCGCTCTCCGCGACGCCCACGAAAGCCTGCTGTAGTCCATGGCACCCCCCGGGAGTGCCCCGGCTTGTCCCATGGGCAGGGCGCGCGCTGTCGACTGCGGCGCTGCTTGAAGGCCTGATCGTCGCTGCGCTACTTGGCGCGGCAGCCCGCGACCGGTAGCGTAGGAGATGTGTTCGGCAATTCGTTCCGCGTGGCCCGCATCGCCGGGATCGACATCGAGATCCACCCCTCGTGGCTGCTCATCCTCGCCTTCGTGGCCTACTCGCTCTCCGAGGGGTTCTTTCCCGACCAGTACGAGGACTGGAGCACGTTCGCCTACTGGGCCGTAGGCGTCAGCGCCGCGCTCTTGCTGTTCGTGACGGTGCTGATCCACGAGATGGCCCACGCCCTGGTCGCCAAGCGGCGTGGCCTCGATGTCCCCCGCATCACCCTCTTCATTTTCGGCGGTGTGTCGCATCTCGGCCGCCAGCCCGCCTCAGCCGGTGAGGAGTTCCAAATCGCCGCGGCAGGGCCCGCCACCAGCCTGCTCATCGCCATTGTGACGGGGCTCGCCGGCTGGGCTCTCCGTGATGTCAACGACAAGCTCGAAGCGATGCTCCTCTATCTGGCGTTTGTGAACACCGCCCTCGCCATCTTCAACATCCTCCCCGGCTTTCCCCTCGATGGCGGCCGCGTCCTTCGCTCCATCGCCTGGAAGCGGACCGGGAGCTTCCGGCGAGCGACCCGTATCGCCTCCAACGTCGGCGAACTCTTCGGCTACAGCCTCATCGCCATCGGGTTCTTTCTCCTCCTCGGCGGGCTCATCTTCAATGGGCTCTGGCTGATGTTTATCGGCTGGTTTCTGCTTGGCGCCGCCAGGGGGGAGGCATCCAACCTCCAGCTCGAGGGCGTCCTCAAGAAGCTCACCGCCCGCGATGTCATGCGCGAAGACTTCCCCAGCGTTACGCCTGGAACTCCGCTCCAGTCTGTCGTCGACGACTACATGGTCGGCCAGGGCGAGCGCGCCGTCATGGTCGCCAACGGGGGCACCGTCCTGGGCATCCTGACCGTCACCGACGTCCGCCGCGTCCCGCGCGACGAGTGGCGCAGCACGCCGGCCCAGTCCGCAATGACTCCCCGTGAGCGCATTGTGACCGTGATTGCCACCACACCGGCAGTCGAAGTACTCGTGCTCCTTGGCGAAAAGCGGTTGAACCAGGTTCCGGTCCTTGACGACGGCCGCATGGTCGGCCTCGTTACCCGCCGCGAAATCCTGGAACGCCTCCAGCTCGCCGAGACGCTGACGCCCGATGTGGGTGCTCCCGAGGAATCCCCGGCAACGACCTAACCTTCGCCGGCTATTCCGCGACCGGCCGCCGTGCCCACTCTTCCCAGGTCGCCCACGCCTGCTTGTTCGATCCATCGCTCTGGCGCAGGCCGATATCCTTGAACACCGAGGTCGCACCCGTGCTCGCAAACGCCGGGTCGAGGGCGGCGAACCAGACTACATGGCTGATGCCCAGGGAGTTCGCTTCGTCGAGCAGCCGCTTCAGGTATGCGTTCTGATCTGCCTCCGTGCCGACGATCACGCGGCCTTCGACCGGCGCCGAGGGGTATCCCGTCTCGGAGATGATGATCTCCCCGTCCCAGTGCTGACCGAGCTGCGAGTAGTAGTCCGCCCGCACCTCTGATGCCATGCGGACTTCCCCGAGGAACGGGTACGTGCTGATCGCGAGCACGTCCATCTTCCCGCTGAACCGCTCGATGAGCTCCCAGCGGGGTGGATGCACGTCGCCGAACGCCCCTTCGAGGTCCTCGAGCTGAAATGTCGGAAAGACCTTCGTCTCAGGGCTGTTCCCCTTCACGATGGCGTACGCCTCGTCGTAGAGCGTTTCGAAGGCGGCGAACTGCTCGGGCGCCCGCTCGTACGTCATGTTGATCTCGACGCCGAGAGCCAGGTAGTCCGGCTGGTAGTTCTTCGCGACATACGCCGCGTAGGCGATGAACGCGTTGCGGATGTCCGGGTCGAGGAACCCCTTCTGCGCGTCTACCCCGGGTGGGAGGTTCGCCAGCCGGCTCCGCTGCACCACTCCGTCGGTCGGGTCGATGGCGTAGATCAGTTGCAGGTTCGAGTACTGCTCCAGCAGCTCCGTCTCGATCCGCGTCGCGTCCGCGGTCTCTTTCGAGATCTGGCCCCCCGGAAGGAAGTCCTGCCACGGTGGGTTCCGCTGGATCAGGATCGTCTCTGCGTACTGCGCCGCCGTGGCGAACGCCTGGATGTAGGCGTCGCTCGTGAGTTCCGGCGGCAGCGAGCTCAGCCCCAGCCGGACCGTGCGCGGCTCGCCCTCCGGCTCTGCCCGCACGACCGTCGGCCCGGGACCATCTGCGCCGCCCGGAGTCGGCGTGCCCACTGCGCCGTCGCCATCCCCGCCACACGCGCCCCCGAACAAACCGAACGCGAACACCAGCGCTGTTACAATCGCGATGGCGGGGGTGTTCCGGGATCGGTGGCGTATGGCCATGCGGGTCGTGTTCCTGTCGGCAGTTGTTGTGGGGCTCCTCAGCGGGGTGCTGGTGGCCGGGGCGCGCTGTGCCCTGTCGGGTGGCGATGGTGGCTCAGGCGGCGCCGGACCGGCTGTGACTACCGCCTCCGGTTCACCCGGCGCCACGGCAGCGGAGTACGCCACGGCCTGGTCGCAAGGCGATGTCAATGCCCTCTACCTGCTCCTGTCACAAGACGCCCAGCGCGCCAATCCACCCGAACTGTTCACCGCCGCCTTTTCGCACTTTGCGACGGAGCTGACCCTCGTTTCGCTGGCGGCGACAGTCGAATCGGCCGAGGCCGGGCGCGCGCGTCTGGCGGTGCGCGCCAGTACAGCCTATTTCGGCGACCTCGAATACACCACAACGCTTAACCTCTCCTCCGCGCCCGGCGGCTGGGTCGTCGATTGGCAACCTTCCGCCCTCCACCCCGAAATGGTCGACGGCCGCGAATTCAAGAGCACCATCCAGCGGCCTGTCCGCGGCACGATCTTCGACCGTAACGGTGCCGAACTCGCCGTCACCCGCGAAATCCGCATGCTCGGCCTCAACCGCAGCCTCGTACAGGACCGCGTAGCTCTCACTCGCGTCCTCGTCGAGTTCGGGTTCACCCAGGAGCAGGTCGATGGCGCATTCGACGCTCCCGGCGGCGCCACCCAGCGTGTCCGTGTCGGCCAGGTCACCGACGACAAGGTCGAAGAGGCCAGCGCGAAACTGCGTCCCCTCGCTGGCGTCGTGCTCTACTTCGAGTCGCTCAGGGTCCATCCGCTGGGCCCAGCCGCGGCCCATGTCGTCGGCTACACGCGCGAATACACCGCCGAGGAGCTTGACGCCCGCCGTGGCCTCGGCTTCCGCATCGGCGATCGCCGTGGAGCGACGGGTCTCGAAGCCTCGCAGGAGGCGGTCCTCGCAGGCACCATCGGTGCCGAGTTGAACCTGCTGGCTCCCGACGGAGCGGTTGTCAG
Source organism: Chloroflexota bacterium (assembly GCA_963169135.1). GTDB lineage: Bacteria > Chloroflexota > Dehalococcoidia > Tepidiformales > Tepidiformaceae > Amarobacter. The sequence continues at coordinate 487 of CAUJEQ010000149.1, read as the reverse complement.
GACCTTCGTCTCACACGAATACGCGCCGGGCCGCGATGTCCAGACCACGCTCGATGCCGGCACCCTGCGTGCCGCCCACCAGCGCCTCGGCACGCGCGCCGGCGCCGTCGTCGTCATCGACCCCGGGACGAACGACATCCTCGCCATCAACAGCTCCCCCAGCTTCGATCCCGATGCGTTCGAGCGAAACGACTCGGCCGCGCTCGCAGCCATAACGCAGAGCGAGGGTGCCCCGCTGGCCAACCGCGCGACTACCGGCCTGTACTCCGCGGGCTCGACGTTCAAGCTTGTCACCGGCGCGGCCGGCCTGGCCTACGGCGGCTACACACCCACCGACCGGCTGGAGTGCGGGTCGATCTGGAACGGCGTCGATCCCCCCCGCCGAAACTGGGAGGGCGCCCAGGGCTTGCTCACCATCGCCGAAGCGCTCATGCGCTCCTGCAACACCGTCTTCTACGAGATCGCGCTCACCCTCTACAACGAAACC
>CAUJEQ010000148.1 GCA_963169135.1 Chloroflexota bacterium | reverse complement strand
CGCCGCTGCCGAGCGGGAACCCCTGCACCGGCTCGAGGATCAGCTGGCACACAGGCATGCCTGTTCGAAGTCGGATTGGCGCCGGCCCCAGGTTCATCATTTCAAGTGTAATGTGCCCTTCGAAGCCTGCGTGGATGGTCGGAGCCGTGAAGTGAATGAGCAGCCCGAACCTGGCCAGTGAGCTCTTGCCTTCGACTCGGGCAGCGAGGCAGCCTCGTTGTGCGACGGGCTCGTGCAGGGTATCCGGAAGCGCGAGCCGAATCGACTCCAAGGTCATCCCGAGGATGAACCGGTTCCGGTCAAGCACGAAACCCTCTTCGGGAATGGTACGAGCCTCGTACAGCGTCTGAAGCGTGGGGCCTGCCGCTCCGGTACTGAGGTCGATGGCCACCGCCATGCCTTCTCTGGGAATGCGCAGTGTTTCTCCAAGCCGGAGGTTCACCGAAGTCCGGTCGAAGGGGACCGAAGTTGTGCCGAGAGATGGCGCCCGTGGCTGTGGTTCTGGCGCGATCGCCAATCGCCCATCATCGAGGGCTTGAAATATCGCCGTGTCGCTGAGAATCACGGCATCTCCTACGCAGCCGTAAGATCGGCTTCACGGACTGCCACAACCCTTCCTGCCCCGTAAACCTCGCCTGGAAGTTCGATAAAGCATTGTCCGTCGTTGGAGGCAACCAGGCGGACGGTCACTGCCTCTCGACCGCTGACCGCCCCAATCGGGGCGAAGAACGAGATGTCGCGGTCCTGGGCGTCCCGAATACGGACGAGGACCTCGCCAGGGAAGAGTCCCTCCTCGATCCTGGCCTTGAGTGCTTTCCGGGTCATGGACCGCCTCCATTCTGCGAACGCATGTTCGGTGATTGCCCGGCGTTGCGCAAGCCGTTTCTCGATGCCGCACAATAGAAAGTCCCCGGCGCAGGGCCGGGGATCGAGGGGTACCGGAAGCTTCATGCGCATTGCCCAGGTCTCGGCGCACACCAGCCCGCTCGCGCCGCTTGGCGGCCGCGAGACCGGCGGGATGAACGTCTACGTGCTCGAACTCTCGCGCGAGCTGGCGCAGCTCGGGTACGAGGTGGACATCTTCACGCGGAGGGATGGCGAACTGCCACGCGTGGAACAGGTGGCGCCGAACTTGCGCCTCATCCGCATCGACGCGGGGCCGGCGGAACCCATCGAGAAAGAAGAGATCGTCGCCTGCCTTCCGGAGTTCGCACGGAATATGCGCGAGTTCGTAACGGAACAGCCCGGGGGGTACGACCTGATCCACAGCCACTACTGGCAGAGCGGCTGGGCCGGGACCATCCTGGCGCGCGAGTTCGACCTGCCCCAGGTAGTGATGTTTCACACGCTGGGCGAGGTGAAGAACCGCGCCCGCTTCGGCGAAGAGGAGCCGAAACTGCGCATCCGCCACGAGCGGACCATCGCGCGGCGGGCGACGGCCATTGTCACCGCGAGCGACCATGAGCGGCTGCTGCTCGAACGCTACTACGGGGCCGACCCGGCCAAGATACACACGGTCCCCTGCGGCATCGACCTGGACCTGTTCCAGCCGCGCGACCGGGCGGCGGCACGGGCGAAGCTTGGGCTCGACCCGGCGGCGCCGGTGCTGCTCTGGGTCGGGCGGCTGGAGAAACTGAAGGGCGTCGAGATCCTGGTGGACGCTGCCGCACAGCTGGAGCGGCGGGATGTGACGCTGCTCATCGTCGGCGGCGACGCGCGAGCTCACGAACTCAAGGGAGAACTGCAGGCGCAGGCGGCGACGGCCGGGATCGGGGCGAACGTGCGGTTCGAGGGCGCCGTGTCGCACGATTCGCTCCCGGACTACTACTCGGCGGCGGACGTGTGCGTGGTGCCGAGCTACTACGAGAGCTTCGGGCTGGTAGCGGTCGAGGCGATGGCGTGCGGGACGCCGGTGGTCGCATCGCGGGTTGGCGGGCTTGTATCGACCGTGACGGACGGCGTGACCGGGTACCTCATCCCGTGGCGGTGCCCCGAACCATTCGCGGAAAAGCTGGACGTGCTGCTCGGCAACCCGGAACTGCGGGCGAACTTCAGCCGCGCGGCGCAGCGTTCCGTCGAGCGGTTCCGCTGGAGCACGGTGGGGCTGCGGATCGCAGACGTGTACGACGCCGCCCGCGAGCGGCACCGGAGCGCGCGGGAAGTGCCGGAAGAGGGCAGCGGCTTCGGGAAAGAGGCGTGGGAGGCGGCCATCCTGGCGAGCGGGCGATGAGCGAGCCGCGAGTGTGCGGAGGGGTGAACCGCCAAAGCGCGGAGAGCGCCACGGGCGCGCCACGGCGTTCTCTCGCTCCAGGACAGGAAGCCACGGACCGTCGGCGTCGACGATTCCGTGGCACAATGGATATGTGAGCCCCCGTGCTGTTTTCTTTGATATGGACGACACCCTCCTCGACACCTCGGGCGGGGTGCAGGAGTCGTGGAAAGCCGTTTGCGCAGCCTTCGCGCCCGAGCTGGGCTGCCAGCCGGAGGACCTGAACACGGCCATCCGGCACCAGATGCTGGAGTTCTGGAAGGACGAGTCCGCGGTCGAGCACTGGCGGACGCGGCTGCACGACGCGCGGACGCATAACATCGGGCAGGCGCTGGCGGCGAAGAAGCTCAACGCTGGCTACGCGAAGCTCCTCTCGGACCGCTACTGGGACGAACAATCGAACCGCATGCGACTCTTCGATGACGCGCTCGAGACGCTGGATCGGCTGCGGGAGGCGGGTTTCCGGCTCGGGCTGCTGACCAACGGACCGGCCGAGATGCAGCGCTGGAAGCTCGGCAGGTTCCCCATCGCCGAGCGCGTCGACGTGGTGGTCATCGAAGGTGAGTTCGGGCACGGGAAGCCGGATGCGCGGGTGTTCCAGCACGCACTCGCGAGCGTGGGCGCGAACCCCGGCGAAGCCTGGCATGTGGGCGATAACCTCTACGCGGACATCAGGGGCGCGCAGGGCGCGGGCATCCACGCGACCTGGATCCACCGCGACCGGCTCGAGCTGAAGGACGACGCCCCGGCAGTGCCGGACCGGGTGATCGGCCACCTTGCGGAACTGCGCGAGGCGCTGGGTCTCTAAGCTCACCGGCAGCCGCAGGGCGGATGCCGCATGATTACCGCATGAACATCCTCGTCCTTGGCGCGAGCGGGTATATCGGCAGCCACCTTGTCCCGCGGCTGGCGGCGGAGGGCCACCACGTGCGGGCGGCGGCACGGCGGGCGGAGGTCCTCGAAGCGCGCGGCTGGGAAGGTGTGGAAACTATCTCGGCGGACGCGCTCAAGCCGGACTCGCTTACGGCAGCGCTTGCCGGGATTGAGGTCGCGTACTACCTGGTCCACTCGATGGGCGGCGGCGCAGGGTTCGCACGGCGAGACAAGCAGGCGGCGCGCAACTTCCGCGAGGCGGCCGCGGCTGCGGGCGTGCAGCGGATCATCTACCTGGGCGGGCCGCGGCCGCCGGGGAGGGCATCGGAGCACCTGGCCTCGCGGCTGGTCACGGGTGACGTGCTGCGCGCGGGGCCGGTGCCGGTAACCGAACTGCGGGCGGGGCTGATCGTCGGACCCGGGTCGGCCGGGTTCGAGGTGTTGCGCGACCTGGTGAACCACCTGCCCGTGATGGTCACGCCACGCTGGGTACAAAGCCGGACCCAACCAATTGCCCTGGACGACCTGCTGGAGTACCTGGTCCAACTGCTGGCAAACCGGGAGACGGCCGGGCAGACGTATAACGTGGCCGGGCCGGAGACACTGCGCTACAGGGACCTGCTCGCCGGCTATGCAAAGGTTACCGGCCGGAAGTTCAGGGCAATCGACGTGCCGGTGCTCACGCCGCGCCTGTCGTCCTATTGGCTCGCGCTGGTGACCAGCGTGCCGGTTTCGGTAGCGCGCCCACTGGTGGACGGGCTGAAGACCGATCTGCTGATGGACGACTCGCAGATCCGCGGCGCTATCCCGATCCCGCTGCATACGTACGAAGAGGCGGTGGTCAGCGCGCTCGAACGCGAGCGGAGCGAGCCCCTGCCCGCGCGCTGGGCCGAGGGAGTGCTGGCGTTCCGCGGGTACAACGCGGATGTTTCGTTCTATTCGAAGGGCGAGTCGCGGGAGGTGGTAGCGGAAGCGCCTGCCGGCGAACTCTGGGGCATCGTGCGGGGGATCGGCGGGAAGAACGGGTACTACTACGCGGACTTTCTCTGGTGGCTGCGGGCCTTGATGGACCGCGCGATCGGGGGCGTCGGGATGCGGCGGGGGCGGCGGCACCCTGCCGACGTGCGAGTGGGCGATGCGATCGACTTCTGGCGCGTGGCGGCCGTCGAGCCGGGCCGGCGGCTGACGCTGGTGGCGGAGATGAAGCTCCCGGGGTCGGCGGTGCTCGAATTCGAAGTGACGCCGCTGGACGAGCGGCGGTCGATGTTGAGCACGACGGCGCGGTTCCACCCGAATGGGGTGTGGGGGCTGCTGTACTGGTACGCGATGGCGCCGGCGCACGGCTTCATCTTCCGGCGGATGCCGCGGAACATGGCCAGCGCCGCGGAGCGGCAAGCCCGGCGCGCAAATGGCTCGCGGGCCCCGGGCTGAGTGCGTCCCGCCGCCCTCATTCCACCAGGGCGGTGATCGCAGGGACAATCCGTTCCAGGGGCGCGCTGGCATCCAGTTCGAGCGTTGCGGCCCGGCGCAGAAGCGGCTCCACCTGAGCGATGTCGTCGAGGATGCGGGCACGCTCGGCCGGGTCCTTGCCGAAGTCGTTCGTGGTGCGGGAAGCGAGCCGCTCGAGGACCACGGCGACCGGCGCGCTGAGCAGCACCACGTGGTCGAAGCGCCGGGCGAACTCCCCCTGGTTCGAAGCGCAGCCGCTAACGAAGAGGTCCCCTCGCGACGTTGAATCGAGCAGGGAGCGGACGCGGTCTTCCCGCCAGACCCACTCGGATGTGCCGTCGATGTCGCGGTACTCGGACCAGGCAGGCGAATCGAGGTCGATGGCGTTGTAGCCGCGGGCGGCCAGCTCACGGATGATGGTTGACTTGCCCGTGGCCGACATGCCGGTGATGAGGACTCGGGTCACGCGCGCAGTTTCAGGCCGTTTGGGCGTCTAACGCGAGCCATTCGATCCTCGCGGGCCCGTCTGACCGGGCGTTTGATAGGTCCGAGCAGGGCGCACCCGGCATCCCACCGAGGAGATCGCGGCGAGCCGGGCGCCGAGTCTTCAGCCCCGAGGTTTGTGCAGCATGACGCGCCAACGAACCGGCCCTGCGTTCGCAGCCAGGGAGCACCACGCCTGGTATTCAGAGATTGGCGAGCGGATACCCGCGAACATCCTCGTGTCCTCCGGCGTGGTGATGTTCGTCCTCTACATCGCGATGGACCTCACCGCGACGCTCCGCTACGACGGGTACAGCTACACCGACCAGACGATCAGCGAGCTCTCTGCCGTTGGCGCGCCAACGCGCGGCTTCTGGCTGGCGATGAGCGTCGTCTACGCGGCGTTGAGCCTCGCGTTCGCGCTGGGGGTGCTGCGGATTGCCGGGTCGCGGCGGACCGTCCGCATCGTCGGATGGCTGCTCCTGGTGAGCGCCGTGGTTGGGACGCTGTGGTGGTTCGCCCCCATGCACCAGCGCGAAGTGCTTGCGGCAGACGGCGGGGACTGGCGAGACACGATGCATCTCACGCTGGGCGGAATCAGCTCGCTCGAATTCTTCGCCATGATCGGGGTTGGCGCATTCGCGTTTGGCCGGCGGTTCCGCTGGTACTCGTTCGGCACGATCGGCGTCATGCTCGTGTTCGGGACCCTGATGAACATGGAGGTCGCGAACGTCGGGAACAATGAGCCGACGCCCTGGCTCGGAATCTGGGAACGGATCGCGATCGAGGGTGCGATGTTGTGGCAGGCGGTGTTCGCAGCGGTGTTGCTGTGGGAGCACCGGCGACCCGGCGTGCGCGGGGTGGAAGGATGACGGTAGTTGGTAACGCTCCGGGGGACGGCCAGGTACCCGAGTCCCCCGGTGGCTACCTGATGCGAGCGGCGATCACAACATCTCGTTCGAGGTAATAGCCCAGGCCGCTTTCTTCGGTCGCCTGGAAGCGGCCGCCGCAGGTAATGAGGGTAATCCACTCGGATTCGGGAGGCTTCTGGGGTGCGACGATGAGTTCTCCCATGGGGATCGATTCAACATCATAGCGGTGGTAGAAGATGACCTCATACGCATACTCCGGCCCATCTTTCATCTCTACGATGATGGAATCGCCTGGATTTACCTTGTCGAGTCGGGCGAAGGGGCCGTCCTGGAAATTGTAATTCTTGTGTGCCGAGAACACGGCATTGCCACCATGTCCCGGCCGGTCATAGATGTAGTACCACCCGATGCTCCCGTTCGCGTCCGTGGGCGTGTCCAGCTGGTTATTGGTGATGCCGATTTCTTCGACGGGATGATCGGCGCCGATTGATGGGATTCGCATTCGAGCGACCTGCCCCGCGAAGGGCGTTGCCGTGGCGTGCGCTGTTGCTGGGACAGAGGTGACGGTCGAAGTGCCCGTCGAGGTGACAATCGGCTCGAAGCGGAAGTCGAACGTCCTGGCCTGGGCGGTGGGTTCTGGGTGTGCACGTTCGGTGGCGATTCCCACAACCAGCAGCGTGAAGCCGGTAACAAACAAGGAGATGGCGCAGTAGGGCAGGAAGCGCACGTTCACACCGCCTTCCCATCCAGAGCGACCGGGCCGTGCTGCGCGAACAGTCCGGGCGCAATCGGTGCGGCTCCCACGAAGGAGCGTGGGGGACATGGCATTGGGTTCCCCTCCGCACAACGGGGCGCTATCGGCACCCTACAATGCCCGGCGGCTGCCGGCCAGAGGCGTCTGCAATTGCGCGTTTACCAATCCCAGACGTCGCCGGGGGCGTTTGCAGCGGTGTCGCGAAGCAAGGGACCCGCAGCTCCGGAACCGCGCGGCAACGAGTAACGTTGGAATGGACATGAGACTCACAGTGATCGCAGCCGCCATTCTCACGGTCGCCCTTATCCTGGGAGGTTGTTCGAGCGGGGAGCAGGGGCCCGACCCGACCCCGAGCGAGACCGCGGCGCCGGCTACCGCGACCGCGCAACCCACGCCTTCGCCGGCGCCCGATGGCCCCGTGCGCCGGACCTACCAGCGCGGCGCGCCGGTCGACATCGAGCGCGGCGTGCTGTTTCTCGATGGGCGGACCGGGGGCGGCGAGGCCTGGGAGAGCGTGCGGCCGTCGCCCTCGGGGATGTTCGTGGCGTGGAACGGCACCGACGGGAAACAGCCGCCCGTGTTGATTGAGACGGACACCTACCGGCACATCGAGCTGGATACCGGCGGCCAATCCGGGACGGTGCTGGACTACAGCCCGGATGACTCCGAAGTCTCGGTCCGCGTTGGAGATGAATTGCTGATCGTCTCCGTTCGATGAGTGACATGGCGGATGGGTAAAGCTCGCTGGAGCGGATTGCTGTCGTCCTAACGAAAATTCCGTTAGGCTGACTGGCGTGGACGGGGAACAGCTCAACGCGGCCGAGCGCATCATCCGCCGGTTCGGGGGCCAGAGCGCCCTCGCGGCCCTGCTCGGCAAGCGCCAGAGCACCGTCCAACACTGGGCAAAGACCGGACGCATCCCGTCGCAATGGCACGGAGTGCTCATGTCGGTCGCCCG
>CAUJEQ010000147.1 GCA_963169135.1 Chloroflexota bacterium | reverse complement strand
GCAACGATCGCCTGGCGGGCAGACTCGAAGTCCGCGGGGACGACGACATCGAACGGGATGAGGGAGGTAACGAGCGCGAGGTCCTCGATGGCCTGGGCGCTCATGCCGTCTTCACCGACGGTAACGCCGCCGTGGCTGGCGACGCACTTCACGCTTAGTCCGCCGCGGGGCTGGGCGACGGAGGTGCGGAGCTGGTCGAAGCAGCGGCCGGGGAGGAAGGCGGCGAAGCTCGCGATGAAGGCGGTCTTTCCGGTTGCCGCGAACCCGGCGGCGATACCGACCATGTTCTGTTCGGCGACGCCGACGGTGAGCCAGCGCTCGGGGTACTTCTCGCCGAACTTGTAGCCCATGGTCGAGACCGAGAGGTCGGCATCGATGGCAATCACGTCGACGCCCTGTTCGACAAGGTCCATGAGGCCGAACGGGTAGGCCTCGCGGGTGGCCGCGGGGGCGGGTGCGCTGGTCATGAAAGCCCTCCCTGGATCTCGGCGAGCGCCTGTTCGAGCTGTTCGGCAGTTGGGGCCTTGCCATGGAAACTGGGGTTGTTCTCCATGAAGCTGACGCCCTTGCCCTTGACCGTGTGGGCGACGACGAGGCGGGGCCTGTCGTGGGGTTTCTCGGCCTCAGCGAGGGCCTGGTCGACCGCGGCCATGTCGTGCCCGTCGCACTCGATGACCTGCCAGCCGAAGCCGTTCCACATCTCGACGGGATGCGTCTGCATGATGGTGTCGGCGAACCCATCGTTCTGGATGCCGTTGCGGTCGACCATGGCGATGATGCGGTCGCCCAGGGCGAAGTGAGGGACCGCCATGGCGGCTTCCCAGACCTGGCCCTCGTTCAGTTCGCCATCGCCCATGAGCACCCAGCAGCGGTAGTCGCGCTTGTCGAGCCTGGCAGCGAGCGATTGGCCAATGGCGAAGGAGAGGCCCTGGCCGAGTGAACCGCCGGACATCTCGATGCCGGGAGCCGCGGACATGGACGGGTGGCCCTGGAGGGGGCTGCCCAGGCTCCGGAAACCGCTCAGGAGCTCGGTGCTGAAGTATCCGCGCTCGGCCAGGATGCTGTAGTAGAACGGCGTCGCATGGCCCTTGGAGAGAATGAAGCGGTCACGGCCGGGCCAGGAGGGGTTGGCCGGGTCGCAGCGGAGGTGGTTCCAGAACAGCGAAACGCCGAGTTCGACCGCAGAGAGCGAACCACCCGGGTGGCCGCTCTGGGCCTGGTACACCATGGTGACGATGTCTTTGCGGACGCGCTTCGCGATATCGCGCAGTTCGTCGATTGAGACGGGAGCAAGTGAGGTCGGCATCGGCGGAAAGGATACGGCCCCGCCGGGTTGCGGGGTAATCAGTGCGTCTGGAAGCAGGCCTGGATGGAAGAAGCGGTCTCCTGTGAGCCGCGAAGCTCGCCGACTTCCGCGGCAAGAGCCTCGCCACGAATAAACTTGAAAAATCCTTCGGTGTTGGTCTTCAGAAAGACATCGAAATCGGGGCTGCCGTTGCGCCGAGGGTGAAGGTGGCCGTCGCTGATGTCGAAAGTCCAGGTGTTGCAGCTCTCGCAGTCGGAGATCTCGATCATCATTCGGGCGGTCAGGTCTTCGGCGCGGCCGGGCTGAAACGAGAACGCAGGGATGACCCGGAGGGCAAAATCATGGGTGACCTCGTTGCCGATCTTTTCCTCGGTCAGGGATTCGACGTAGCTGCGGCCCCAGTCGAGCAGGGACAGCAGGATGGGACGGACGGCCCAGCCTTTTTCGGTCAGCGTGTATTCGACGCGCGGCGGGAGTTCTTTGTAGTAGTCGCGATGGACGAGGCCCTCGGCCTCCAACCGTTTCAAACGGTCGGAAAGGACGTTGGGAGACATGCCTGCACAACTTTCGAGGATGTCGTTGTAGCGGTGGAGGCCGGCCATCAGGTCGCGAAGGATGAGGAGCGTCCAACGGTCGCCGAGGATATCCAGCGTCTGGGCAATCACACAGGGGTGGTTATAGGACTTCCGTGCTGCGTCGCTCTCAGAACGTTGGGCCATGCGTAGGGCTCCCGGTTTTGCCAGAGTAAAGAAAGTTCGTGCATGGCTAGCTCTGTAGCTATTGACACGATAGCACCGGATGCTATTATTCCGGTACGACCGACGCTACTGTTTCGCTAGTACCAGCGGTCACCTAAAGCAAGCGTACCGATCGCCGCGAGGCGAGTCAACAGAAAGGATTGGTCCACCATGGCACAGGCCACAGTCGAATCGCCCAAGGCGAGCACCGCGGACCACTTCCACCGGTGGCGGATTGAAGAGCCCAACGGCCCCGTGAGCCGTGGTATCTGCAAAGTCTGCGGCACGGAGAAGCAGTTCAAGAACTGGCTCCAGGACGGTGACTTCATCACCAACGAAGAGCACCGCGTAGCGAACGCCGCCTAGTTCAGCCTTCCCCTTCCCCGGGCGCGACCTCTCCCGCGCCGGGGACACCAAACGGCCGTCACACCACCATGTGACGGCCGTTTGGTTTGTGTGCCGAAATCGTGGGCCGCCCAGCCCTGTAATCCGAGACGTTGGACCCACTCTGTCCTGAAGTGACAGGCGCATGCTGGTCCCATGCGAACGGCGTTCGGAAGTTCGGTGTCCCTCGTATTCTCTGCCATCATCGCGGCGTGTTCGTCCGGCGACTCCCTGGAGATCGATCGCGCTGGCGAACGCTGCGAGGTCCTGGAGTTGTCGCCGGGCGTTGAAGGGCGGATCCAGATCGAGGGTGTGAGCTTCGTCCCGCCCGACAACGCCCGCCCGGTGAGCTGCCTGGATGAGGGCGGGTGGTTGTCCGTGAGCTTCGGCGAGATGCACGGCGAAGAGCGCCACACCATTGCCGTTGACGTCGGCATCCTGAAGCTGGACGCCGCGACATCGGAGCTGGTCACCCCGTCAAACCGCGAGGAGATGCTGTGGGCCCTGGCCGCTGACTGTGTCGCGCGCACCCGCGAGGACCCTCGCTGCCTGGGCTTCGACGCGGCCCCGAACGGCTTCGCATTACCCGGGCTCAGCTGCGCCGGATGGGATGAGACATGGACCGACCTTGGCGTCCCTGGCGCGATCGGCGAGAAGTGGCCGATGCAGGTCCGCTCGGTCCTGTGCTTCGATCCCGCCGATCCGCCCACGACGGTGGTGCAGATCGCCTGGAGCGAGCGGCACGCTCCGGATGTCGAAGGGCTGACCACCAGCGAGGTGGATCGCCAGTCCCGCGCGTTCCTCACTAGTCTCAGGTTCGAACCGGAATGACACGCCGGCTCGCGCCCGGTGGCTAAAGAACACCGGCTGCCCGGAGCCGCCCATACTCGTCTTCCGCGAGGCCCAGCAGGCCCCGGTAGACCTCTTCGTTGTGCTCTCCGAGCATCGGTGCGCGGCCGCGCACCTGTCCGGGCGTCTCCGTCAGGATGGGCACGACGCCCGGCTGCAGGAGCTGGCCGTGGTCGGTGCTGTCGACACTGATGACCTGGTGACGGGCGGCGAAGTGGGGGTCGCCGACAATGTCGCTGGTGTTGTAGACCTTGGTCGCGGGCACCCCGAAGCGGTCGAGGGTTTGCTGGCAGTCCTCAAGTTCCCGGGCGGCGGCCCACTCGGCGATGATGGCATGGATGGCGGCGTGGTTTTCGAGGAGGTGCTTGCGCGGGGTGAACCGCGGGTCCTGGATGAGTTCGGGCTGGCCCATCGCCTGGCAGAGCTTCTCGAACGAGCGCTGGGTGGTCGCGTTGACGACCAGGAACTGGCCGTCGCTGGTCTCGAACTGCTCAGCGGGGACGACGCCGGGGAAGTAGTTGCCCGAGCGTTCGCGGTCCTTGCCGCTGAGACCGTAGTTCGCCGCGTGGGTGCCGCTCATTCGCCAGACAGCTTCGTAGAGCGCCATGTCCACGTCCTGGCCACGGCCCGAAAGTTCCCGCGCGCGGAGTGCGGCGAGCGCCCCAAAGGCTGCGAAGATGCCCGCCCCATAGTCAGCGACGAAGTAGCCGGGACGGACGGGCGGGAGGCCCGGGTACCCGGTGAGCGCGGTGATGCCGGCGAAAGCGAGGGCCACGCGGTCGAACCCGGCGCGGTCGCGGTACGGTCCAGTCTGGCCGTAGCCGCTAATGCGGACGACCACGAGGCCGGGATTCGACTCCCGGAGGGTCTCGGGCGCGAGGCCCCACTTCTCCAGCGCCCCGGGGCGGTTGTTCTCGACCAGGATGTCGGAGACATCGCAGAGGCGGCGGAAGAGCGCAGCGCCGTCAGGACGGGTGACGTCGAGGGTGACCGACTTCTGTCCCCGGTTATCCTGGGCGAACGAAACGCTGCCCCGGTTGGCGTCGCCGGTCCCGGGTGGTTCGACCTTGATGACTTCGGCCCCGAACTCTCCAAGAAGGGTGGAACAGAACGGCGCGGCGAGGATCTGGCCGGCATCGATGACGCGAATCCCGGAGAGTGGTGCGGTTTCGGCAGGGGTTTGCATGGTGAGTGCGGATAATACGGCCAGTGACACGAGAACGCGCCACCGGCCGTGAGACGTTTTACGACTGCGTCTACGCGTTCGTCCGGGGAGTGCCCGCCGGGCGAGTGGTGACTTACGGGCAGGTCGCGCTCGAACTGGGGTCGCCGGCGGCAGCGCGAGCCGTGGGGTACGCGCTCCACTTCCTGCCCGGGGACAGTGACGTACCGTGGTGGCGCGTGGTAAATGCGGGCGGCGGCATCAGCCTGCGGGGGCGCGGTGAGGCAGCGGAGGCGCAACGGCGCCTTCTCGAAGGCGAAGGCGTGGCGTTCGGGCGCGAAGGTGCGATTGACCTGCGGCGCTACCGGTGGATCCCGCCCGGCCCGGGTTAGCGGCTCGCGGCCTCGGCCCTCTCGTCCGCCGCGCGGTCGCGGCCGCAGAGGGTGATGAGCTCCTCGTGGTATTCGAACCAGGCGGTGTGGTAGCTGTCCTTCAGGGGGGCCGCCAGCATGGTGCGGTCGCCGGCGCGCATCGCCTCAAGCGCGGCGCGGAACCGCGACCGGTACGTTCGCAACCGCGGGACCTGTCCACAGGCGTCATCGAGCAGCGGCTGTAGTCCGTCGTGCACCTCGGCGACGCGATCGACGAGGGATGACCAGTCGGCGTCGCCGGGTTCGGCTGCCTGGGCGAGCTGCCACTCACTTACCAGCGCTTTGAAGGTGTGATTCAGTTCCATGAAGCGGCCGTAACAGGCCGCCATGGCGGCCTCGTCCAGGGCCGCCCGTTCGGCCTGGAGTTGGTCCGTGACCCAGGAGCGGCCGTCTGGGGTGAGCATCATCCCCCGGGGTGTCGCCCGGAAGAGGGCCTCGTTGCCATCGATCATCTGCTCGATGCGGGCGAGGGCCGCCGAGAGGGCGGCAGCTGCTCGTTCCGGCGTGCAGAGTCCTTTCAGCTGCACCGTCCGCGCAAGTTCGAGGAGGGTAACGTCCGCATCACGGCCAGGCTCGGCCGGGGCCGGTGCTGTCCCCGGCTCTGCGCCCAGTTCGGCCGCCCACGACCGGAGCGTGCGTACCTCCGGGACGTCGGATGCCCCCTCTGCGACGCAGTCGCCGGCGTAAAGGGCGCCGGCTGTACCATCGACGGTGACGACTTCGCCCTCGGCGATGAACTCGCCGGAGATGCGGAGACCGGTCGCAAGAACCTGCGTACCGGCAAGGCTGGTGATCGCCGGAATTGCCCAGCTGCGGGCGACCACGGCGGCGTGGCTCGCGACTCCACCGAGCGTGGTGACGAGGCCGACCGCGCCAACCATCCCGTGGACATCGGAGGGCGAGGTCTCCTCCCGGGCGAGGACGACGGCGATCCCCCGCGCGGCGAAGTCGGCGGCGCGGTCCGGGTCGCAGCAGAGCACCCCTGCAGCCACACCGGGCGAGGCGGCGAGCCCGGACGCGAGCGGCGTCGCGGCCGGGTCGATGGTGCGCAGAGAGGCAAGCTGCTGCAGCACACCGGTATCGACGCGGGCCACGGCCTCGGGGCGGCTCAACGGGAACGACTCGTCCTCGGCCATCGCGACGGCGATGCGGACGGCCGCGAGCGGGCTGCGGCGGCCAATGCGGGTCTGGAGGATGTAGAGCTTGCCCTCGCTGACGGTGAATTCGACATCGCACATGTCCCGGTAGTGGCGTTCCAGGCGTTCGAGTACTTGCAGGAGTTCGCCGTACACGCCGGGCAGGTGGTCGCGGAGCGCTTCGAGCCCGCCCACGGCATGGGTACCGGCGACCACATCCTCGCCCTGGGCGCGGGCCAGGTAGTCGCCGAACGGGCCCGGCGCGCCCGTGGCCGGGTCGCGCGTGAAGACAACGCCGGTGCCCGAGCGATCATCCAGGTTGCCGAAGACCATGGCCTGGACGGTGACCGCGGTACCCAGGTCCCCGGAGATGTTTTCGCGGGCGCGGAAGACGCGGGCGCGCTCGGAGTCCCACGAGCGGAAGACGGCGGCGGCGGCGGCTCGCACCTGGTCGACCGGGGCCTCGGGGATGCCCGAGCCATCGGCCCCCCGGGCGGCCGTTCGCACGCGGTCCGCGGCCTCCAGCAGCGCATCCGGGCTGCCGTCGCTTGCGGATGCCTCGTTCAGCTCATCCGGCGAGGCTCCGCAGACGATCTCCGCGTACATCTTGTTGAACCGCAGCCAGGTGTCGGCCGCGAAGGTGGCATTCCCCGTGGTCTCCGCGAGCCGGTCGCGTATGGCGGGCGTCATGCCCACGTTCAGGAGGGTGTCCATCATGCCGGGCATGGACACGGGCGCACCGGAACGGACGGAGACCAGCAGCGGCCGGACGGGGTCGCCGAGGCGCCTGCCCATGCGCTCGCCAAGGCGACCGAGGTGCTCGTCGATTGCCTCGTCGAGACCGTCAGGCCAGCCGCCTGCACGGTACTGGCGGCAGACGTCCGTCGTGATGACAAACCCCGGCGGGACCGGGAGGCCGAGCGCCCGGGTCATCTCGGCGAGGCTGGCGCCCTTTCCGCCAAGGAGCGATTCCGGGACCGTGCCGTGAGGAAGATTGTCGTCGAAGGCATAGACCGGTTGCATGACACGCTGCCCCGCGCTCACGGAAGCGCGACGATGGTGACGGTGCCCGCGTCGCCGTTGACCAGCACCGTGGCGCCATCGGGGATCCGGCGGGTGGCATCGGTGACCGAAGGGACGCAGGGGATGCCGAGCTCGCGGCTGACGATCATGGCGTGGCTCTGGGCCGCTCCCACATCGACGATTACGCCGCCGGCGGCGACGAACAGCGGCGTCCACGAGGGGTCGGTCATCGGCGCGACCAGGATCTCGCCAGGCCCGCACGCCGTAGGGTCGATCGGATCGAGGACGACCCGCGCGGTTCCGGTGACCTGCCCGGGACAACCCTGGAAGCCCTTGAGCACGTCCCCCACCTTCACTTCCTCGACCTCGGTCGTGCCCTTTGCCGGCCAGGTCGAAGGATCGGGCTGTGTGCCCCAAAAGACGAACGGCTCCTGGATCGCGGAATACTTGGCGTAGAGCGCCTTGCGATCGCGGATGGTGTCGCGGAAGGGGGTGGGGTTGGCCAGCCAGCTTTCCATCTCATCGGCCTTCAGGAAGGCGAAGTCCCCAACGTCGTCACAGGCTCCGGCGGCGACTAGCCTTCGCCCGATGGTGTGCATGGCCATCCTCGCTTCCTGGGCGAGCTTGATGGCGTTGGTCTTGGTGCGCTCCCGGCCGGCCTGGAACAGCACTGCGGACCGGGCGGACGCCTGGAACAGTTCTTGCGTCTCGGCGTCCCCGGCGAGCATCGCGCTGATTTCGGCCACGATGCGCTCGCGTTCCGCGGCCAGGATGCGGTTGCGGCCGGCCGGGTCGGCCTCCGGGCCGGCCAGGCGCATGCGGTCGATCGCCGCGAGGGCCAGCTCCGGGCGCGTCTCCCAGGTGTGGTTGCGGACTTCCCATTCTTTCGGGCCGCGGGCGCCGTACTTGCGCAGGAACGCATCGAACTCTGCCTTGAACGCCTGGCCGGGCGCGCCGGTGGCAGCGATGCGGTCGAGTAGCCCCTCGACGCCGCCGTCGAACGCGGTCGAGAGCGCCGGGTCGGCTGCTACCCGGCGGCCCAGCTGCCACATCGCAAGCGAGGGGGCGGCCGACTCGACATCGCCGACTCCGGAGATGATCCGCATCGCGTCATCCGGGCGGCCCACCGCGGCGCAGATCTGCGAGAGCGCGCCAACCGGCACCGTGCTCAAGAAGGTGACGAAGATGTGGTCGCTGAAGAACCTGCGGAAGTGCGTGAGCAGGAGGTCGCGGGCGTAGGCCCAGAGCTGCTCGTTCGGCATCGCTTCCAGGTTCGGGCGGCGGGCGCGGAGGCTGTCGGCCACCTTTTCGCCCTCGGCGGGGATGTCGAGGCGGTCGAGCGTGATCGCCCACTGGAAGCGCTCGCCGAGGGCGGCGGTGCGTTCCTCGTTCTCGTCGCCGGGGGCAGCCTCATATTGCGGGATGCCCGGCTGGGCGCCGAAAAAGAGGTCGTCCATTGCCTGCGCGGAGAGCCCGGGCGCCCGCTCGCCCAGGATCCGCGTGACCGAGGCGTTGAGGTAGCAATACGAGCCGAAGATGCCGAGCGTCTCCATCTCGCCGGGCTTGAATTCGTCGTGTGTGAAGGCCCCCATCTTCACGAGTGCGTCGCGCCAGGCGCCCTCGGTGTGCTCCTCCATGAGCAGGCTGAAGGTCAGCGGCATCACCGGGTCGGGGAAGACTTCCCCGACGTTTGCACGAGTCCAGAGCGGGAAGCGCTCACTGGGGCGGCTGCCCACGATCCATGGTTCCATTTCCTGTCCCTCCATCTGCGGCGTCCCTTCCGCAGGCGGGGAGAGTACATCGAGACTCGACGGAAATCCAAGGTTTGGGCCGCAGCCGAACACCGCCAGCCGCAAGCCCGCGCCGATGCTACGCTGCGAAGGTGCCAACCCACGACTCCCTCCGCAGCGCCTTCGTCGAGGCTTTTGGCGTACCCGCCACGGTGGTCGCGCGGGCGCCGGGGCGCGTAAACCTGGTCGGCGAGCACACCGACTACTCCGGGCTGCCCGTCCTGCCGGTCGCGATCGACCGTGCGCTGCTGGTGGCCGCCGCACCGAACGACACGGGCCTGGTGGAGGTCCGCTCCGAGGCATTCGAGCCACCGGCCCGGCTTTCGCGAAGTATCCCGGATGAAGGCGTTCGCGCGCCGTGGCATGGGTACCTCGCCGGCGCGCTGGCGGAACTCTCGGCCGTGGCGCCCGGCCGGGGCGCGCAGGTGCTGGTGAGTGGCGACCTCCCGGCCGGTGGCGGGCTGAGCTCGTCGAGCGCCCTGACCGTCGGGGTGATCGCCGCGCTGGCGGCGGCCTGGGGTGCGGAGCTCCCGCCCGAGGAAGTGGCCCGGCTCGCGACGACCGCCGAACGCCACGTCGGCGTGGAGACCGGCGGCATGGACCAGCAGGTCATTGCCCTCGCGCGGGCGAATCACGCGCTCCGGATTGACTTCCTTCCGCCGGCGGTCCGCCACGTGCTCATCCCGGACGGGCTGAGCTTCGTCGTGGCCTTCTCGGGCCAGGAAGCGCCGAAGGGTGGCGCCGCCCGCGACGCATACAACGAGCGAGTCGTCGGCACGCGGGCGGCAGCCGTGCTGCTGGCCCACCAGATGGGGTTCGAGATCGAAGCAGACCCGCCGCTGCTGGCCCACGTTGCGGACGTGGAGGTGGTGGACGTCCTGGTCGACGAACTGCCCGAGAAGGCCTCGGCGCGCGACGCCGCGCGGACCGCCGGGATCGACGTGGCGCGGCTCATCGTACTGACCAACGCCGAGTTCGACCCGGCCCCCAAACTCTCGATCCGCCGGGTGGCGCGCCACGTGCTGAGCGAAGCCGCCCGCGTCGACGCCGCCGAGGCCGCCCTCGCAACAGGCAACCTGAAAGTGTTCGGCGCCATCCTCAACGAGTCGCACGCCAGCCTGCGGGACGACCTGCGCTGCAGCACGCAGGCGCTGGACAAGGTCTGCGCGGCGATGCGGAAGGCCGGCGCGCTCGGCGCGCGTCTTACCGGCGCCGGGTTCGGCGGGTACGCGGTCGCGGCCGTGCCGGCCGGAAACGAAGACGCGGTGATCGCTGCCGCCCTCAGCGCAACCGGCGGGCCCGCGTTCACGGTCGTGCCCTCGAACGGCCTGCGGCTGCTGTGAGCGCGGATGTCGAGCAGGCCGTACTCCTCGCGGCCGGCCGGGGCACGCGCCTCGGTGACCTCACCCGTGACATTCCGAAGCCGCTCCTGGATGCCGGCGGCCAACCAATCATCTTCCGCATCCTCGAAGGGCTCGCCGAAGCCGGTGTCCGCGACGTCACCGTGGTCACCGGCCACCTCGCTGAGCAGATCGAAGCGGCGCTCGGCGACGGGAGCCGATGGGGCGTCGCGCTGCGGTGCGTGCGGCAGGAACGGCTCGACGGCACCGCCCGGGCGGCGGCACTCGCGAGACCGTTCCTTCGCGACAGCCCGCTCTTCGTTGGCTGGGGCGATATCGTGGTCGAGGGCGCGAACTACGCGCGGGTCATCGAGGGTGCCTGCGAGACCGGCGCGGCCATTGCCGTGAACGAAATCGATGACCCGTGGGCCGGGGCCGCCGTCTACGTCGACGGGGCCATGCGCGTGCTGCGGATGGTCGAGAAGCCGCCAAAGGGGACGTCCACAACCCGCTGGAACAACGCCGGGTTCGCCGTCTTGCCGCCCGCCATCTGGAACGAGGTAGACCGGCTCGAACCGTCCGCGCGGGGCGAGTACGAACTGCCCCAGGCGATCGCCGCGTTGGTCGCTTCCGGGCACCCAGTCGTCGCCGTGCCGGTCCAGGGCCCATGGTTCGATATCGGGACACCGGAGAACCTCGAGGCTGCCCGCCGGTACTTCGGAAGTTGAGGCGGATGTAAGGTGACGAGACGAAGATGCTGAATCTCCCCTGGGACCTCTGGCTCAACGCGCGCGACCTCCCCGAGGGCCTCGACCTGGAGATGGCGTACGATCCCGCCACCTCCCGCCTGCAGCTGACGCTGACCAACACCGGCGCCGAGGCCGTCCACCCGGGGGATATCCGCGTCGTGGCCGAGCTCGACTCGCCGGCTGCCGGCGGGTGGCTCTGGCTGCACGGCCGTTACATGCAGACCGACGCGATCGTACGCAACCTCGGCACACCGGTCGCTGAGGGTTACGACGGCCGCTACGTCCGGGCACGCGAAGAAGGCAGCACCTACGTCAGCCGCGAGGTCGCGACCATCACCTTGCTGGCGAAGGCGTCGCCGGTGCTGCTGATCGGGTGCTTGGCCATGGACCGCTACTTTTTCGACATCGAAGTCGATGTCGACGCGGACGAGTCGCGCGCGGAGCAGATCTCCCTGGTGTTCGACCTCGACGGCGCCATCGTCGCGCCGGGCGAACGGCTCGAACTGCCGCCTGTGCTCCTGGTCGAGGGACACGACGCGCTGGACCTGATCGAGCAGTACGCGGACGAGGTCGCGGTCGAGATGAGGGCGCGCGTGCCCGAGCACGTCCCCACCGGCTGGTGCAGCTGGTACTACTTCTACAATCGGGTGAGCGAGTCCGACGTGGTCGCGAACCTGGAGGCGATGGTCCGGGACGGGCACCCCGCCGAGTACCTTCAGATCGACGACGGCTACCAGGCCCACACCGGCGACTGGCTGACACCCAACGCGAAGTTCCCCTCTGGCATGCAGGCGCTCGCCGGCTGGATCCGCGAAGCCGGGTACCGGCCCGGACTCTGGCTCGCGCCGTTCGTACTCAACGAGGCATCGGCCGCGCTGCGGGAGCACCCGGACATGGTGCTGAAGACGCCGGACGGCGAGACGGTCTTCGTACAGACCTGGCTGGGGCGCTGCGCCATCCTCGACTGCACCAACCCGGAAGCCGAGGCGTGGCTCCGGGAGGTGGTGGCCACGGTCGTGCGCGAGTGGGGTTACGAGTACCTGAAGCTCGACGCCTGCAGCTACGCCGCCAGCCCGGCATCCCGGGTGAACTACCACGCCCCGGGGACGACCGCGGCCATGAACCTGCGGCGCGGGCTGCGTATCATCCGCGACGAAGCCGGGGATGAAACCTTCATCCTGGGTTGCACCTGCCACTTCGGCCCGGCGATCGGGCTGGTCGACGCCATGCGCGTGGGGCCCGACGTGAAGGAGACCTGGGCGGCCGGCCCCAACCCCTCGGTCAAGCACGCCATGCGCCTGACGCTGCAGCGCAACTGGATGCACAACCGCTGGTGGGCGAACGACCCCGACTGCCTCATCGTGCGCGAAACCGATACCGAACTGAACGAGGCGGAGACACGCTTTCTCGCGACCGGCATCGCGCTCAGCGGCGGCATGGTGGTGGCCAGCGACGACCTGCCGAAGCTTTCGCCGGAGCGGCAGGAGATGGCGCTCGCGCTGCTCCCGCCGCCGGGCGTGGCGGCGAGCCCGGTCGAGCCCTCCGACGGCCCGGTGCCCCGCACCTGGCGGGCCGACCTCGGTGAGGGCCGCGCGCTCATCGGCATCCTGAACTGGGACGACGCGCCGGTCTGGGTGCCCTGGGGCGAGCTGCTCGAACCCGGCGAGGTCGCCTTCGATGTCTGGAACCGGCGGATGCTCCCCATGGGCGATGTCTACCTTCGCCCCCACGAAGGCGCGCTCTGGCAGGTCACCGGCCCGGGCAAGGCGCCGCGGGTGGTCGGCGATTCGGGGCACCTGGGATACCAGGGTCTCTATCAGCGGCCGGTCAGCGGCCGGCTGCAGGTGCGGAACGATGGACCCCGGACGCGGACCATCGCCATCCAGCACCGGGGCCAGGCGTGGGAAGTGGACCTGGCGCCCGGCGAGATGCGCTGGTTCGATTAGCCGCCGTACTTCACGCCAAGTTCTTCGAGCGTCAGCACCTTCGATTCGCGCTTCAGCACCGCGTGGGTGACTTCACCGACCACGCAGCTGTGGTCGCCCAGGTCGACCTCACCGACCATCCTGCCTTCGACGAACGCCGGGGCCGCGCTGATGACCGGGGCGCCGGTCTGGTGGCGCTCGATGGCCTGCCCGTTGATGGTGTCGCCGTCGGCGGTCGTGAGCTTGAAGAAGGCGAAACCGATGTCGCCCTGGCCCGATTCGAGGAAGGAAAGCGCGAACTGGCCGCTCTCCTTCAGGAGGGCGTAGGCGCCGCTGTCCTTCTTCACGCCCATCACGATGAGCGGCGGGGTGAACGAGGTCTGGGTTACCCAGTTGATGGCGGCGGCGGAGACTTCGTCGCCTTTCTGCACGCCGAGCACGTACAGGCCGTAGGGGATCATGCGCAGGATGGTCTTCTTCGCGGCGGCGGTTTGTTCGTCCATGGGGCACCTCGGGCTGTGGTTTGGGGGCGATTCTACCGAAGGGCGAAGTTCGAAGTGCGAAGTTCGCCGCAGCGACGGGTGGTTGCGGGCCCGGCGAGACGGTACGCTCGCCGGCCATGGGGATTCGCGCCGTCCTGTTTGATGTCGGCGGGCCGCTCGATACCGAGGTGCTCTCGGAGGCCATCGTCGACCGCCAGATCCACGAGGCGCTCGCGGCCTGCGGCGTGGTGGTCGACCAGGACGCCATCTCAATGGCAAGCGACTGGGCCGTCGCCGCCTTCGCGCCCGACGCCTACCGGGCCATGATCTGGCGGCTCTCCGGAGGCGACGCCGCCCGGGCCGAAGAGGTCTTCCGGATCTTCCGGGCTGGCGCGGACGCGCGCTACGCCGAGCGCGGCGGGTTTGAGCTTCGGCCTGGCATCGCCGGACTGCTGGCCGAACTCCACGGGCGGGGCCTGTTGCTCGGGCTGGCCGCGAACCAGTACGCCCGTGCCGTCGAAGAGCTCGACCGCCACGGCATCGGCCAGTACTTCGCCCACCGGGAAGTGTCGGGACACCACGGTTACCGGAAGCCCGATGTGCGCCTGTTCCTGCGCGCCTGCGAGGATCTCGGCGTCGAACCCGCCGAGTGCATCATGGTCGGCGACCGGGTCGACAACGACATCGCGCCGGCACGGCTGCTCGGCATGCGCACCGTGCTGTTGCGGGCCGGCCGCCACTTCGCGCAACAACCACGTTCGCTCGACGAGGTCCCGGACTTCGAGGTGAGGACCGTGGAAGAGATGCGGACAGCGATCGGACGGCTGCTCGACCGCTAAACGCCGGGCAGGCGGAACGTCCGGTAGGGCGGGACCAGCACTTCGCACTTCGCACTTCCAGTAGACTCCCTCCAGCACACCACCGGGGGCAGACATGGCGAACTTCGTACGCTTCGAACGGCAGGATGGCAGCACCGCCACGGGCATGCTCGAGGACGGCACCATCCGCGTGGTCGCCGAGCCCATCTGGGAGGGGCCGAAGCCTACCGGT
>CAUJEQ010000146.1 GCA_963169135.1 Chloroflexota bacterium | reverse complement strand
AGCGACGAACCCGAGAAAGAACGCTCCCGCCCAGGTGATCCGGGTAACCACCCGCATGAGGTAGGCCTCGGTCGGTGGCCCTGGCCGGATGCCGGGGATGAAGGCGCCCTGGCGCTGGAGGTTCTTCGCCATCTGCTGCTGTTGGTATTGGACCATCGTGTAGAAGAAGGTGAAGACGATGACCAGGAGGAAGAGGATGAGCCAGTACCAGCCGGTCCCGCTGCCGCCCCGGCCGCCCTGGAACTGGTTCACGAAGAAGTCCGCGATCGTCTCGACGAACCCGCCCGAGTTGGTGAAGTACGAGGCAAGCGTGGCGGGCATGATCATGATCGAGAAGGCGAAGATCAGCGGGATCATGCCGGCCATGTTCACGCGCAACGGGATATGGCTCTGCCCCTGTTGGCGGTACATTCGGCCCCCACGGAAGGCCGAGCGAGCGTATTGGACCGGCACCCGGCGCTGGGCTTCCTGGAAGAAGACGACCAGGTAGATGAGACCGATGGCAAAGGCCGCGAAGCCGAGCACTGCCAGGATGGACTGCGTGGTGAGGCTCGGGATGAGGCCCGGCAGGCTGGCGACGATGCCGCCGAAGATGATGACCGAGACGCCGTTGCCGATGCCGTTTTCGGTGATGAGTTCGCCCAGCCAGACGAGGAACATGGTGCCGGCGGCCAGCGTAAAGAGCGTGGCCCACGTACCGATGAAGTCGTTCTGGAAGCCGAAGTCCTGGACGACTTCCGCGCCCTGGCCGTTGATGAAGACGATCTGGCCGTAGCCCTGGACGAACGCCATCGGGACGGCCAGCCAGTGCGTATAGAGCTGGAGCCGCCGGCGGCCCTGCTCGCCTTCTTCCGCAAGCGACTTGAAGGAGGGCACCAGCGGCTGAAGGATCTGCATGATGATGGACGCGGTGATGTAGGGGTACACACCGAGGGCGGCGACGCTCAGGTTCTGGAGCGCGCCACCGGAGAAGATGCTGAGGAAGTCGAGCAGCGCGTTCCCTTCGAACGCGGCCTCAAGCGCATCGCGATCGATGTTCGGCAGCGGCACGTGGGCCACAAACCGGAACACGACCAGCATGGCGAGCGTGAAGAGCAGCTTCCGGCGGACGTCTTCCTGGCGGAAGGCGTCGACCATTGCCTGCAGGAGCCGGGGCCTTTGGGCCGGCTGAACACTCATCCTCAGCTATCCTTCGCTTCGTCCGTCTCGGGGGCGATGACGACGGCAGTGCCGCCGGCTGCTTCGATCTTGGCCTTCGCCGTTTCGCTGAAGCGGTGGGCGGAGATGGTGAGCTTCTTCGAGAGGTCGCCCTGGCCGAGCACCTTCACGGGTTCGCGGAGATGCTTGAGGATGCCCGCTTCGCGGAGCAGTTCGGGCGTGATGCTGGTGCCGGCATCGAAGCGCTCGAGGGTGCTGACGTTGACGGGCTGGAACTCCACGCGCCACTTGTTGTTGAAGCCGCGAAGGACGTGAAACTTGCGGGACGTGGGGAACTGGCCGCCTTCGAATGCGTCGTAGGGTTTGTTCTTACCACTGCGGGATTTCTGGCCCTTGAGGCCCTTGCCCGCATAGGTGCCCTGGCCGCTGCCATTGCCGCGGCCTACCCGCTTCTTCGAGTGGGTAGCACCCTGTGGTGGCCGGAGATCCTGAGCGCCGATGCTCATTTGTTCTCACCTTCCTGGAGGTCGACAAGGTGCTGGACCTTGTGGACCATCCCCCGAAGCGCGGGCGTGTCGTCGATTTCGAGGGACTGGTTCAGCCGCCGGAAGCCAAGCTTCCGGATGGTGTCCTTCTGGTCCTGGTTGTAGCCGATGGCGCTCTTGCGCCAGGTGATGGTGAGGCGAGCCATTTACTGCTCTCCCCGGGCGATCGCCAAGCGGCGCTCACGCGCACCGGTCGGGTCCTGGAGGGTCGACAGGCCCTTGATGGTCGCGCGGGAGACGTTCACCGGGTTGCGGCTGCCGAACGTCTTGGCGAGCACGTCAGTGACGCCGGCTGCTTCCATGATGGCGCGGACGGCACCACCGGCGATGACACCGGTACCGTGGCTGGCGGGCTTCATCATCACGCGGGCCGCGGAGAAGCGCGTCCAGACGGGGTGGGCGATGGTGCCGCCACGCATGGGGATCTTGATCATGTTGCGGCGCGCCTGGGTCGAGCCTTTGCGGATGGCCTCGGGGACTTCGTTGGCCTTCCCGAGGCCAACGCCGACGCTCCCGTGGCTATCGCCGACAACCACGAGCGCGCTGAAGCTGAATCGGCGGCCGCCCTTGACCACTTTGGCGACGCGGTTGATGTAGATGACCTTTTCGGTCAGTTCGTCCTGGCCCTGGTCGGAACGGTCGTAGCGATTATCGGCCATCTAGAACCCCAATCCTGCTTCGCGGGCGGCTTCGGCAAGGGCCTGAACGCGACCGTGGTACTTGTATCCACCGCGGTCGAAGACCACGAGGGAAACGCCGTTGGCCTTCGCGCGCTCGGCGATGGCTTTGCCGACAGCAGCAGCGCGCTCGGTCTTGTTCTTGCCCTTGAGAGAGGCTTCGAACGCCTTGTCGGCATCGCTGGCGGCAGCCAGCGTGTGGCCGGCCACGTCGTCGATGACCTGGGCATAGATGTGCTGGGCGCTGCGGAACACGTTGAGCCGCGGGCGGATCGGCGTGCCGGATACCGTCTTGCGGACGCGCGTGTGGCGGCGCTGGCGGGCGAGAACAGAGGTTGCCTTGCTCATTACTTGCCTACCTTCCCGGCCTTGCCAGCCTTGCGGCGGACACGTTCGCCGAGGAAGCGGATGCCCTTGCCCTTGTACGGCTCGGGTGGCCGGAGTTTGCGGATATTGGCCGCGACCTGGCCGACGCGTTCTTTGTCGATCCCTTCGACATGAATGCGGGGGCCTTCGACGGTGAAAGCGATGCCGGGAGGCGGAGTCACGATGACCGGGTGGGAGAAACCCAGAGCCAGGTGCAGGTTGGTGCCCTGCATCTGGGCGCGGTAGCCCACACCCTGGACTTCGAGCGTACGCGTGAACCCGGTGGTGACACCCGTCACCATGTTGTAGAGGAGAGAACGCGAGAGGCCGTGGAGGGCGCGCTGCTTCCCCTCGTCGTTCGGGCGAGCGACGGAGATGACGTCCTCTTCACGGTCGAACGCCATGGTGCGGGGGAACTGGCGCTGCAGTTCGCCCTTTGGGCCCTTCACCTGGATGAGGTTGGCCTCATCGATGGTGACCTGGACGCTGGCTGGGACAGTGATCGGCTGGCGGCCAATACGAGACATCGAGCCGTCCTCCTACCACACGTAGCAGAGGACCTCGCCGCCCAGTTCGTGGCGGCGGGCCTCCTGCCCGGACATGACGCCCTTGGGCGTCGAGATGATCGCGATCCCCAGGCCGCCGTACACGCGGGGGATTTCCCGCCGCTGCACGTACACCCGGAGGCCCGGCTTGCTGACCCGCTTGAGGCCGTTGAGCACGGGTTGCTTGCGGCCGCCATAGCTCAGCTCAACCTTGAGGTTGGGCTGGGGGCGGCCTTCTTCGGCGACGACCGCGAAGTCCTTGATGAAGCCTTCTTCCTTCAAGACCTTGGCGATGGCGACCTTGATTTTCGAAGCCGGGATCATGACGGAATCGTGGCGCGCGGCAGTCGCGTTCCTGATTCTCGTCAGCATATCGGCGATGGGATCACTCACATTCATTGCACTTCCCCTCTGGCGTTTGCTTGCGCACTTACCAGCTGGACTTGGTCACTCCAGGGAGCAGACCGAGGTGGGCGTATTCGCGCATGGTGATGCGCGAGAGGCCGAACCGGCGGATGTATCCCTTTGGGCGGCCGGTGACGAGGCACCGGTTGTGGATGCGTGTGGGGCTGCTGTTGAGCGGCAGCTTGTGGAGTTCCGCGTAGATCGCGGCGACTTTCTGTGGGTCGTTCCAGGACTTCTTTAGCTCACGCTTCAGTTCGGCCCGGCGCGCGGCAAACTTGGCGTTGAGTTCACGCCGGCGGTTGTCGCGGTTCACAATTCCTTTTGAAGCCATACGGTCCTGCTCCTAATTCTTCCGGAAGGGCAGGCCCATGAGCTCGAGGAGCTTGCGGCCTTCTTCGTCGGTCTTGGCGGTCGTAACGATAGTCACCTGCATACCCCGGACCTTGTCGACACGGTCGTACTCGATCTCGGGGAAAATCAGCTGTTCGCGGACACCGAGGCTGTAGTTGCCGCGGCCATCGAATGCGTTCGGGTTGAGGCCCTGGAAGTCCCGGATGCGCGGCAAAGCAGCGCTGACCAGGCGGTCCAGGAATTCGTACATGCGGTCGCCCCGGAGCGTAGTCATCACGCCGATAGGGTTGCCCTCGCGGAGCCGGAAGTTGGCGATCGAGCGCTTGGCGCGGGTGATCATCGCCTTCTGGCCGGTGATGGCCGAAACCTCGTCGGAAGCCTTGTCGAGCGCGTTCGCATCGGTGAGCGCTTCGCCCAGACCAATGTTGACGTTGATCTTGGTGATCCGCGGGATCTGCATGACGTTGGGGTAGCCGTACTGCTCGCGCAGGGCCGGCGCCGCGTCAGACTGGTAGCGTTCCTTCATTCGCGGCAGCATCACTCGATATCCTCTCCGCTACGCTTGCCGACCCGGACCAGGGTGCCATCCTCGCGCCGCCGGAAGGTGACGCGGGTTGGCTCGTCGCTCCTCGGGTCGACCAGCATGACGTTGCTGATATGGATGGGCGCCTCGCGCTCGATGATGGCCGAGGCCTGGCCTTGCTGGCGGGCGCGCTGGTGCTTCTTAATCATGTTCACACCTTCAACGAGCACCCGGTTGTGCTTGGTGATGATGGCACGGACGGTTCCGCGCTTGCCGCGGTCCTTGCCGGCAAGCACGACGACCTTATCGCCACGCTTGATTTTCGCTGGCACTAGAGCACCTCCGGGGCGAGCGAAACGATCTTCATGAAGTTGCGGTCGCGGAGCTCGCGGGCAACGGGGCCGAAGATGCGCGTACCACGCGGGTTCTCGCCGTCGCTGGCAAGCAGCACGGCTGCGTTCTCATCGAAGCGAATGTACGACCCATCAGGGCGGCCGTATTCCTTGGCGACGCGCACGACGACGGCCTTGACGACATCGCCCTTCTTCACGCCGGCATTGGGCTGGGCGACTTTGACGCTGGCGACGATGACATCGCCGGGGCGGGCATAGCGGCGGCGGCTTCCCCCGAGCACCCGGATGCAGAGGAGGGAGCGGGCGCCGCTGTTATCAGCAGCCTTGAGGCGGGTTTCCTGCTGGATCACTCCGGTACCTCCGACTTCGGGGCCACCTGGGCGGTGACTTCGATCTCGCGGCCGATGGACTCGGGCGCGATCTCGGCGACGTCGCCCTTGGCGAGGACCTGGACGACGCGCCAGCGCTTGTCTTTCGACAGGGGCCGGCACTCCTGGATGCGGACGACATCGCCGAGCTTGCAGGTGTTGTCTTCGTCGTGCGCTTTGTAGCGCTCGGTCACCGTCACGACCTTGTGGTAGAGGCGGTGCTTCTTCTTGCGCTCAACCGAGACGACGATAGTTTTCTGCATCTTGTCGGAGACGACAGTCCCCTGGATGACTCGTTGCGTTCCCATTGCTACTCCTCACCCAGCAAAGCTTCGATCTGGCGCTCCCGCTTGATAGTGCGGAGGCGGGCGATGCGGCGCCTGGCGTTGCGCAGCTCGCGGTAGTTCTGCAGCTGGCGGCTGGCATGCTGGAAGCGGAGGGTAAACATGGCCCGGTAAGCCTCGTTGATCTCGTGGTCCAGCTTGCTCTCGTCGAGCCGGCGCAGGTCTTCAGCAGTCTGTCGAGCCATCAGATCACCGCCTCTTCGCGCATGACCACTTTGGTCGGCACGGGGAGTTTGTGGGCCGCAAGGCGAAGCGCCTCGCGGGCGACGTGCTCGGGCACGCCGGCGATTTCGAACATGATCCGGTTGGGCTTCAC
>CAUJEQ010000145.1 GCA_963169135.1 Chloroflexota bacterium | reverse complement strand
CGCGCTCCGCCGAAGTAGTCGTAGCCCCATACCCGGTTCAGCAGCTGCTCGCGCGTGAACACCCGCCCGGCGTTCATGGCCAGGAAGCGCAACAACTCATATTCCTTGAAGGTCATCACCAGCGGCTCTTCGTCCACCGTCACACGGTAATTCGAGAGGTCGATCGCGAGCGCTCCACAGCGCACATAGTTATCGCTGTCCACGCCGTGCTTGCGCCACAGAGTCCGCTCGATCCGCCGCGCCAACTCCTCAGGCGGGGACCCCAGCACCACGAAGTCGTCGATCGACAGGTCCACCGTCACCCGGTCCATCTGCTCCACGGGGACCATCGCGATCAGGATGACTCCCTCTTCCGCGTAGGTCGCACTGAGGATGTTGAAGGCGGCGGGAGGAATGTCGCGCAGGTCGAGCACTACCACGTCCGCCGTGGCGCTTACCTCGTCGTTTGCCAGCCGCTCCGGCGCGATGGCCGGCGCCGAGAACCCGGCGCGTTCCAGCTCTGGGCCTAAACGGGCCACGTCCGGGTGGCGGGTAACCAGGAAGACCGTACGCATCCGCGTGTTTCCCCTCTTACCCAAGCCAGTATAGACCGGCCCCCGCACCGGCCGGTCCCGGTGTGCGTGAAATCCATGTGAAATATGTCACGATGTGCGGCCGCTGCAGAGCGGCCGTGATTGGTTTGCGTTTCGCGCGCTCGTCTCGCAGGTCGCCTCGCGGCTCAAGCGCGCCCGGCGCAAGGCGAACTTCGTCCTTCGACCTTCGGGTCTCCGGCTTAGCCCCGCACGATCCGCTTCACTCCGCGCAGGACGAGCCACGCCGTGAAGCCCGCGGCCAGGATCACTGGGACTGCCGACACCGGGTCGTGCGTCCGCTTGAACTCCGCTCGCCCGTCCCTGATCTCGATGAACCCGAGTGGGGACGTCATGGCGCCGCCACCGCCGCCCGAGCCCTCGCCGATCTCGTTCGAGTCAGCGCCCTTCTCGATTCCATGGCCAGAACCGCCCCCGAAACCAAAGCGCACCTTCGCGACCGGGATCACGGTGACGCCCTCGCGGTCGACCGGTTCGCCAAAGGCTGCATGTGCCCCGGCGCGTACGCCGACGCGGCTCGCAAGAGTCTCCAGGATGTTGTCGGCTGGTCCAGATGCTGCTTCCTGCGCCTCGCGCAGGACCCTGCTCAGGTCGTCGCTCATAGCGGAGCCTCCATTGAGAGTGCGTGCATGGTGCGCTTCCGCGCACGCCGTTTCAATACACCGCGACTTTACCCGCCGTTAGTCGCGGGTGCCGCTGGCGCTCCGGCTTCCGCGGCCCCGCGCCGCCGCCCAGGTGCTTGCCTCGCGGTCCCAGGAGTTCGCAAATTGCTTTTCCGCCCCGCATGCGCAACTGCCGGCCGAGGTCGGGCCGCCCTGCCCCTCGATCCGCCAGCGATGCGTGTGGTCCGCTTCAGTCGCGCTCGTTTCGTTTCCCATGGCTGATCCTGGTGGCACTGGCGGTTCCATCCTTTCGTTCAGCCTCGTAGCGAGGCGCGCTCGTTTGTATGGTACCGGGCCCGCCTGCACTTGTATGCCGGCGGGCCCGCTGTTGTGCCGGGTCAGGTCTTAGTAGCGGCGTCCGCCACCACCACCACCGTAACCGCCGCCGCCACCACCGCCGTAGCCGCCGCCACCACCGCCGTAGCTGCCGCCGCCGCCACCGCGGCGTTCACCACGCTCAGCCGGGGGCTTCGCCTGGTTCACCGTGAGCGCGCGACCGCGGAGGTCCGTGCCGTTCAGCGACCGAATGGCGGCTTCTGCTTCGCCCTGGTCGTCCATCTCCACGAAACCAAAGCCGCGCGAGCGGCCGGTCTCCCGGTCCTTCACCACCTGTGCACTGCGCACGTTGCCGAACGCGGAAAATGCAGTCTGGAGGTCATTGTCTGTGGCGTCGTAACTCAGGTTTCCGACATAGATGTTCATGGTTTCGATTCTTTCCTTCCTGGGCGGTCCACGTCGGCGCGGTTCCGCCGGCCCTCCCTGCAGCCCATAGCCCGGTGCAACTCACTACAGATCAGGACGAATCAGGAAGAAACGCGAAGCTGTCTTGAGAGGAGGCCGGACTTCTCGGCCACAGAGGGGGTCAACACCGGTCGTTGTCTCGAGGCCGGTGTCCTCTTCTACCGTACCGTACTTTCGCTTCACGCGTATTCTGCGCCCCTTCTCCCTGCCCCCTTTCCGCCCGTACGCTGTAGCCATGTCCCGAATCGCCGCCGTACTCACCCTTGGCTGCAAACTCAACCTGGCAGACTCCGAAGAGCTTGCCCACGGCCTCCGCAACTCCGGCTACCAGGTCGTCGATCGCCTTTGCGAAGCCGATGCCTACGTTATTAATACCTGTTCGGTCACCCACGTCGCCGATGCCAAGTCGCGCAAGCTCATCCGCTCCGTCCGCCGCCTTTCCCCGGGCGCCCGCGTCACCGTCACTGGCTGCTACCCCCAGTCAGCCGGCTTCGATGCCGCAACCGCGCTCGGCGCCGACCTTGTCGTCGGCACGCGCGATTCCGACAAGCGCGAGCTCGTTGCCTTCCTCGCGGGCGAAGGCCCTCCCGCGCCACTGCCCGAGACCTGCGCCCGGCCGCTCCACACCCGGGCCTTCGTGAAGGCCCAGGAGGGCTGCAACGACGTCTGCGCATTCTGCATCGTCCCGCGCACCCGCGGCCGCGAGGAGTCTCGCTCCGTCGCCCAGGTTGCCGCCGAGGTGAATCGCTCCGTCGAAGCGGGCGCCCGCGAGGTCGTCGTCACCGGCACCCAGCTCGGCGCCTGGGGACGCGACCTCGATCCGCCCCTTCGCCCTCACCACCTCATCTCCGGGATCCTCGAACAGACCGAGGTCCTTCGCCTCCGCTTCAGCTCCCTCCAGCCCCAGGACATCACGCCGGAACTCCTCGCCCTCTGGCAGGACCCGCGCCTGATGCCCCACTTCCACCTCGCCCTTCAGTCCGGCAGCGAGGCCACCCTCCTGGCGATGCGCCGCCGCTACACCGCCGCGCAGTTCGTGGACGCCGCCGCCCGCATCAAGGCCGCCGTGCCCGGCGCCGCCATCACCACAGACGTCATCGCCGGCTTCCCGGGCGAAACGGACGAGGACTTCGAGGCCACCCTCGCACTCTGCCGCGACGTGGGGTTCGCCCGTCTCCACTGCTTCCCCTATTCCCAGCGGTCCCGAACCGCTGCCGCCCGCCTCCCCGGCCAGCTTCCGCCACCGCTGAAGCAGGGGCGGATGTCCCGCCTCCTCGCGCTCGGCGAGGAGCTCTCGCTCGCCTTCCGGCGCGAGCACGCGGGCACCACGCGGCCCGTCCTCTGGGAGAGTGAACGCCCCGCGGGAGATGGTGACGAATCGCTCTGGCACGGGCATACCGATAACTACATTCCTGTTTATGGAACTGGCACAGGTTTGCTCAACCGCGTTACGCCGGTCGAACTCGGCGAGGTGTACCATGACGGGGTGCGGGGGTACTCCCCCATGGAGGCCGCATGAACGCCATCCGCCGCATCCTCCTGTTCTTCTACAGCGTGCTCCTCCTCGCCGCCGCCGGCGGCCTGATCGCGCTCACCTGGAACCAGGACCAAAAACTTGACCTCGAGGTCGCCGACTTCAACCTCCAGGCCTTCGTCGATGCCTCCGATGGCGCGAAGTGGGCCGTCACAGGCATCCTTGCCGGGATCGCGCTTTTCGGCTTCCTCAGCCTCCTCGCCGCGATCATGCGGCCGTCGAAGGCATCCAGCCGCGGCACCCTCCGCATGAAGCAGGCCGATGGTGGGACCGTCGTTGTCACCGCAAATGCGATTGAAACGCTCCTGCGAGACGAACTGGAACGCCTGCCCGAGGTTCGCCGCGTCTCGCCCACCGTCCGCGTCGCCTCTGGCGCCGTCGATACCCATCTCGAGGCGACCATCGAACCGAGCGCCAGCATCGCTCACGCCACCCGCGTCCTCGGCGATGGCGTCGCCACCGTCCTCAAGGACCAGGTCGGCGTTACCAGTGTCCGCCGCCCCACGATCCGCATCTCCTACGACGAGCTTGCGGCCCGCCCCGCCGGCACCGTGCCCGGCCCGCGCCGCGAGCCCGAGGCGCCGCCTGCGTACCCGGCGACCGTCGCCGGCCCAGCACACCCCGAACTCCCACGCGACGAGGAACCCGCCGCCAATGACTGAACCCGGACACGCCCGGCCTCCATCAACCAACGAACTGCCCTGGGTGATGGAGGCCCTCCTGTTCGTCGCCGAAGAGCCCCAGCCCCTCCCGGCCCTCGCACGTGCCGCCGGCGTCAGTGATGCCGCCGCCCGCAAAGCCCTCAACCAGCTCGCCGCCGACTACGAAGCGCGCGGCCTGCGGGTGCTCGAGGATAGCCAGCGCTACCAGCTCGGCGCCGCGCCCGAGTTCGCGCCCTACATCGAGAACATGCTTGGCACTGGCCCTGGCCAGCGCCTCACCCGGGCCGCCCTCGAGACCCTCACGATCATCGCCTACAAGCAGCCCTGCACCCGCGCCGAGATCGAAGCCATCCGCGGCGTCAACAGCGACCGCCTGGTCGCCATCCTCGAACAGCGCGGCCTGATCGACAACGTCGGCACTGGCGACGGTCCCGGCCGCCCGAAGCTCTACCGCACCACCATGCGCTTCCTGGAGCACTTCGGCATCAAGAGCCCCCGCGAACTCCCCCCGCTCCCTGAAGCCCAGGACGAGACCCCCATCGAGGCCGAAATCTAGCCCGGCACCACATCACGCCCGATCCCAGGCGCGCGAGTGAGCAAACGCCCCAGGTGTCCCTCCCCCGGACCCACGAGGTCAGCGCTCCCCGCACCTCCCATGCGGGTGAACTGCTTCACACTTTCGCATTGACACGGCTCCCCCGGCCAACCTACGCTCGGCGCCGCGCCAGGTCAGGCGGGCGTCTGCGGCACCACGCGTCCTGCGCCAGATCAACCTGTGAAAGAGGACGACTATGACGGTGCCCCTTGGCGTCGCGGCTGTAGACCGCGAGGTGCTGCGCGCGCGCATCTCCGACAAGTACCGCGACGTAGCCCTCAACCCCGAACTTGGATTCCATTTCCACACCGGGGCTCCCCTCGCTGCCATGCTCGGCTACCCGGGCGAAGTGGTCGCCGCCCTGCCGCCCCCCACCGTCGACTCGTTCGCGGGCACCGGCAACCCGTTCCTCTTCGGCGACCTCCACCCCGGTGAGGTTGTCGTCGACATCGGTTGCGGCGCCGGGTTCGACACGTTGATCGCCGCCGGTCACGTCGGCCCGGCAGGCAGAGTCGTCGCCGTCGACATGACTCCCGAGATGCGGGCCAAAGCCGTCGCCGGCGCACGCGAGATGGGTCTGCATCACGTCGACGTCCGGGAAGGGTTCGCGGAGAATCTGCCCGTCGGCGACGAGTTCGCCGATGTCCTCATCAGCAACGGCGTGATCAACCTTTGCCCCGACAAGCAGGCAGTTTTTCGCGAAATGTACCGCGTGCTCAAGCCTGGCGGCCGCATCCAGGTGGGCGACATCCTTGTCCACAAGGAAGTCCCCCAGGAGGCGAAAGACGACATCGAACTCTGGAGTGGCTGAATTGCCGGTGCTCTGCTGGAAGCAGAGTGGAGGCAGATCCTGAAGCTCGTCGGGTTCGGCGACGTCATCATGTCGAACGAAATCGACGTCTTCTCGGGCAGCAAGCACGAGTCGGATGCGGCCGAGTTCGATACCCGCGGTGTGACCGTCTTCGCCCGCAAGCCGCTGTCCTTGATCCGGGAGGGGGACTGACCGAACGCCGTCCCCGCCGGGTAAATCGCCGCGCGCCTCTACTCGAGCTCGCGAACCCCGTCAGGGCAGCGGCCGTCCGACGAAGCCGGCGTCACGCCCGCCCCTTCATGATGGCCCGCCAGTAGAGCGCAGGGAGCACATTGCGCTTGAACAGGTACATCGACCGTCGTTCTTTCGACTGGTCGAACTTGAAGGTCGCGTAAGGCTTCAGGTCGTAATCGAACTCCGCCATCACCAGCTTCCCGTAGCCGGTCACCAGCGGGCAGGCCGTATACCCGTCGTAGGCGCCCTCGCCTGCGGTGCCCAGGATTGCGGCAACCAGGTTCTGGACCAGTACCGGCGCCTGCTTCCGGATCGCTGCCCCCGTCTTGCTCGTCGGCAGGCTGCTTGCATCTCCGGCCGCGAACACATTCGCGTACCGCGTGTGCCGCAACGTCGCCCGGTCAACGTCAATCCAGCCATCCGCGTTCGCCAGCGGGCTGCTCCGGATGAAGTCCGGTGCCGTCATCGGCGGTGTCACGTGGATCATGTCGTACTTCACGGTCGTCAGTTCGCCGCTATCCAGGTTCTTGAAATCTGCCTCCTTCGCATCGCCGCGGATGGCGATGAGTTCCGTCCGGAGGCGCAGGTCGATGCCCTTGCGCTCGACCACCTTGTAAAGCGTCTTCTCGTACTTCTCCACCGCGAAGAGCTTCGCACCCCCGTTCGCGAAGATGACCGTCGACTTCTCCCGGACCCCTGCCTTCCGGAAAGTGTCGTCTGCCAGGTAGGCAATCTTCTGGGGCGCGCCGCCGCACTTCACCGGTGTGCTCGGCTGCGTGAAGACCGCCGTGCCACCCTGGAACGTGCGAATGAACTCCCAGGTCTTGTCCACTGTCTCGTAGGCGTAGTTGCTGCAGACGCCGTCTTTGCCGAGCGCTTCCGGCAGCCCGGGGATCTGGCCCCAGTTGAGCTGCATTCCCGGCACAGCCACCAGGAACTCGTACTCCACGCGCGTTCCGCCGGCGGTGACGACCGCGTTTTCGTCCGGGAGCACCTGCGTCACCGCGTCCTGGATCCAGGTCGCCCCCTTTGGGATCACCGATGCTTGGGGGCGGGCCGACTTCTCCTTCGGGAACACTCCGCCGCCCACGAGCGTCCACAGGGGCTGGTAGTAGTGGGTCGTCGCCGGGTCAATGATCGCGACGTCGAGTCCCTTGAGCTTGCGGAGCAGGCGCGCCGCCACGCTGATGCCGGCATTGCCACCGCCGATGATGACCACCTTGTGGTGTGCGGTCCCCGTCGCTGTTCCCTCGTCTGACATAGCTGCCTCGCCTCGTGTCACGCCGGTCCAGCCCGTGCGTTACTCAATAATGTTGACCGATGAAGTCAAGAATATCACCAGTCCACCAAACGCGCCGGGCTTCGCGATATGATCGTCGTCATAGATCGCGCCGCTGGCACTCCACTCCGACCGCCGCAGCGGTCCGCTCACTCCCCATGCCTCGGGCCTCACGCCTGACGCTTTACGCCTGCCGCCGCGCCGCGTAGTCGCTATATCCGCCCTCGAACACCCGCATCTCCCCGTCTCGTACCTCGAACACACGGTCCACCAGCCGGTCGAGCAAGTAGCGGTCGTGCGACACCACGATCACCGCGCCCTGAAACTTCTCCAGCGCCTCTTCCAGCACTTCCGCCGCCGGGATGTCCAGGTTGTTCGTCGGCTCATCGAGCACCAGGCAGTTCGCCCCCAGCTGCATCATCCGCGCCAGCTGCACCCGGCTCTTTTCGCCGCCGCTCAGGGTCGCGATCCGCTGGCTCGTCGCGTCATAGGGCAGCAGGAACCGTTGCAGCTGCGCCACTGCCTCGCCTTCGTACATCGGCTTCACCTCCCGCAGCGCCTCCACTGGCGTCTGGTTGAAGTTCAGCGTCTCGTGCTCCTGCGAGTAATAGCCCGTCTTGATGCTCGGCCCCGTCCACACCTCGCCGCCGTCAG
The DNA here is from genome assembly GCA_963169135.1 of Chloroflexota bacterium. GTDB lineage: Bacteria > Chloroflexota > Dehalococcoidia > Tepidiformales > Tepidiformaceae > Amarobacter. Next base: position 1,387 of record CAUJEQ010000145.1, on the reverse strand, counting down.
GCGGGAGCTGCCCGAGGATGAGCTTCAGCAGCACCGACTTGCCCGCCCCGTTCGGCCCCACTATCCCGACCCGCTCCCCGTTCATGATGGTCGCGTTTGCGTCGATCAGGATGACCTTGTCGCCGAACGCCTTCTCCAGGCGGCGCAGCTCGATCGCCTTGGCGCCACCCCGGTTCGCCGGCCGGAAGTTGAGCGACATCTTCCGTCGCTCCAGCACCGGCCGTTCCACCTTGTCCATCGAGTCGATCTGGCGCTGCTTGTTGCGCGCCTGCTTGATGTGCCGCTCGTCGATCACGATCGACGCCCACAGTTTGAAGCGCGCGATCGCCGCCTCCAACCGCTGCACCTCTTTCTGTTGCGCGACATAATCCTGTTGCTGTTTCAGGAGCGCCAGCTCCCGCTGGGTCACGTACGAGGTGTAGTTCCCCTCCCACCGCTTCAGCACCACCCCCGCCTCGCGCGAATAGTCGAGCTCGCAGATCACGTTCACCGTCTCGTCGAGCAGGTAGCGGTCGTGCGAAACCACCACCACGCAGCCATCGAATCCGCGGATCACCTGCTCGAGCATCGCCTTGCGGTCGAGGTCGAGGTGGTTGTCCGGCTCGTCCAGCAACAGCAGGTCCGGCTCGCCCAGCAGGCACCGCGCGATGCCGATGAGCTTCCGCTGTCCGCCCGAGAGCAGCTCCATGGGACGCTCCCACGCGTCTTCGTCGAACCCCAGCGAACGCAGGAGCGCCTCCGCCCGGTTGCGGATGGCGCCGCCGCCCGCGTTCTCGAACCGCGCGAGCAGGTCGGCGTGCTCGTGCAGCACGCGGTCGAACGCATCCGGGTCCGCCAGCACCTCCGGGTCGGCCATCTTCCGTTCAACCGCGGTCAACTCCGCCTCGATGGCCGCGAGGTCCCCGCTGGCCGCCAGCAGCTCGTCAAACGCGCTCCGCCCCGGCTGGCCGGCGAACTCCTGGGGCAGGTGGGCCACCCGCAACCCCCGCCGGAACGTCACCGCTCCCGCATCCGGAGCATCGATCCCGGCAAGCACCCGCAGCAGCGTCGACTTTCCCCAGCCGCTCGGCCCCACCAGGCCGATCTTCTCGCCATCCTGCAGCGACCACGAAAGCCCGCGGAAGATGGTGCGGCCCCCGTGGATGCGCGACACGTTCGAAAGGTCGGCGACGATCATCCGCCCATTGTCCCCGAACCAGCACGCCCGCGGATCGGCCAAACGGGTGAGGTCAGCGAGCCCCGGCTGTCAAGGAGGGTGCGAAGTCACTCGCCCGAACCTCGCCCCGCCCCCGCCCGCCATCCTCGATTCACGACTCGGCGTCCGCCCGTACCTCGCTCGGCGCGCGGCTCCCGCCCTCCCCCGGTCGGGCGAGCCCCGACTGTCAAG
>CAUJEQ010000144.1 GCA_963169135.1 Chloroflexota bacterium | reverse complement strand
CGCGACACCCGGGCTGGGCGCCTTCGGCCGGCGGGTGCTCCAGGGAGAGATCCCGGCCCAGATGGCGGAGGATCGCTCGCGCGTGAGCGCCTATGAGTTCCGCTACGGCACGCCGTCGTTCGACGAGTTCCCGATGGACGCCTGGCGCACGTTGACCAAGCGCGTGCTCGACTACCCGCCGCAGGACCTGCTCGGCTACGGCCCGACCGAGGGGCTGCCGGCGCTGCGGGAGTCGCTCGCGCGGTATCTCCAACGCTCGCGCGGCGTCCGCTGCGACGCGGGCCAGGTGCTCGTGGTCAACGGTTCGCAACAGGCGCTCGACCTCGCGGCCCGCGTGCTGCTCGACCCCGGGGATGTGGTGGCGGTCGAGGAGCCGGGCTACCCCGGCGCGCGGGCGGCATTCGCGGCCGCCGGCGCGCGCCTCGCACCGGTCCCGGTGGACCGCGAGGGCATCCGCGTGGGGGACCTGCCCGAGCGCGCGAAGCTCGTGTACGTCACGCCGTCGCACCAGTTCCCGTCGGGGGCCGTTATGTCGGCCACTCGGCGGCTGGAGCTGCTCGAATGGGCCGCGCGCACGGGCGCGTACATCATCGAAGACGACTACGACAGCGAGTTCCGCTACGAAGGGCGCCCGCTGGCGGCGCTCGAGGGGCTGGATGAGGCGGGGCGGGTCATCTACACGGGCACGCTTTCGAAGGTGCTGCTCCCGGCGCTGCGGCTGGGGTACATGGTTGCGCCGCCCGCGCTCCAGCCCGCCATCAGCGGGGCGAAATGGCTGACCGACCGGCATGTCGCGCTGCTCTACCAGGCGGTGCTCGCGCTGTTCATCGACGAGGGCCACTTCGAGCGCCACCTGCGGCGGATGCGAAAGGTCTACGAGCAGCGCCGGATTGCGCTCATGGAGGCGTTCGAGCTGCACTTCGGCGAGCGCGCGGCGATTTCCGGCAGCGAAAGCGGCATGCACGTGCTGGTGAACCTGGCGGAGGTGCGCGACGCGGACGCGTTCGTCAAACAGGCGCGCGAACGCCGGGTCGGCATCTACCACGCCCGCCCGTACTTCCTCACCGAGCCGCCGTCTGGCGCCACTTTCCTTATGGGCTATTCAAGCGTGACGGTCGACGGCATCCGCGAGGGCATCGGCATCCTCGCCGAGGTGGCGCGGGAGGCGCGCGTGCCCCGCTAAGCGCCTCCGGCGCAAATCGCCCACGCCTGGGCGAACAGCCGCCGGGCCACCTGCGAGCCGGGGCAGTGATTCTCGACCGGCACGCCCTCGAAGCTGCCGTAGTAGCGCGTGAAGAGGCCGCGCTCGGCATCCATGCGGGCGCGGGTGTCGTGGTACGCCTCAACCTCGGAGGGCTCGGGGGCATGCGGCCGGCCCGCAACCGGGCTGGTCCAGAGGATCGCATCGAGCAGCGCCGCCACGGAGTCGACCCCGGCCCGGACCTCGGCGACTGCGTCGGGGTGCAGACCCTCCCGGGCGGCGCCATCGCTCAGGATCGAGTTGACCGCCAGGCGCCAGGTCTCCGCGCGCAACCGCTCCGGCTCGGTAGCCGCGAACTCGGCGAAGCGGGCGGCTACCAGGGCGTCGTCGAACATCTCCGGCAGGTGGTCGATGGTCTCGTGGAGGCGGGCCGCGAAGCCCTCGTCGAACTTCGAAACGAGGATCGCCGTCGGCGACCGGCGGACCACGCGCCGGGGCTCGGCGATGCCGGCCACGTCGCGCAGCCAGCGCAGGATCTCGTCGTCGGTGGTCACTCGATGCGGGCCCGGTACTGGATGCTCTCGCCCATGTGCGCGGTTTCGATGCGCTCGCTGCCGTCGAGGTCGGCAATGGTGCGGGCGACCTTCAGCAACCGGTGGAACGCCCGCGCCGAGAGGTTCAGGCGTTCCACCGCGAGCTTGAGGACATCGGCCGCGCCGTCGGCCATTTGCTTCTGGGCGTGGTCGCGCACCTCGGGCGGCGACATCTCGCCGTTGACCTGGGTCAGGCTTTCGCGGAAGCGTTCGGCCTGGACCTCGCGGGCAGCCGCAACACGCGCGCGGACCGCCTCGGAGGGTTCGCCCCGGCCGACGCTGGCCAGCTTCTCGAACGGTACCCGCGGCACGTCGGTGAAAAGGTCGATGCGGTCGATGAGGGGCCCGGAGAGGCGGCGCTGGTAGCGGCTCACCTGCTGGGGCGGGCAGACGCACTCGCGCTCGGGGTCGCCGTAGAAGCCGCACGGGCACGGGTTGAGGGCTGCGCAGAGGATGAAGCTCGCCGGGAAGGTGACCGCCTGCTTTGCGCGGCTGATGGTGACCGTCTTGTCCTCCAGCGGCTGGCGGAGCATTTCGAGCACGCGCGGATCGAACTCGAGGAGTTCGTCGAGGAAGAGGACGCCGCGGTGGGCGAGGGTGATTTCGCCCGGCCGCGGGACGGAGCCGCCGCCGACCAGCCCGGCGTTCGAAATCGTGTGGTGCGGGGCGCGGAAGGGCCGCGTGGAGATGAGGCCAGGGCCGCTGCCGAGGAGACCGGCAACGCTGTAGATGCGGGTGACCTCCATCGCTTCGTCGCTTGTAAGCGGGGGGAGGATGGAGGGGACGGCGCGGGCGAGGAGGGTCTTGCCGCTGCCGGGCGGGCCTTTCATGACGACGTTGTGGCCGCCGGCGGCCGCCACCTCCAGCGCCCGTTTCACGTGCTCCTGCCCGACGATGTCGGCAAAGTCGGTCAGGCCGCCGATCGGTTCGGTGCCGGCTGCGGGTGCGGTGGGTTCGTAGGCCGGCAGCAGGATGGCGCCGAGCAGGTGCGATGCGAGCGCGGCCAGCCCGGGCACAGGGTAGACCTCGATACCGCGTACGAGGCCGGCTTCAGCGGCGTTGTCGACCGGGACGAAGGCGCGTTTGATGCCCCGCGCACGGGCGAGCATGACCATCGGGAGCAGGCCGCGGACCGGGCGGACATCCCCGGTAAGCGCGAGCTCGCCGATAAAGACCGCGTCTTCGACATCGGCGACGACCTGGCCCGAGGCGAGGAGGAGGCCGGTCGCGATGGGGAGGTCGTAGGCGGGGCCTTCCTTGCGGAGGTCGGCCGGGGCGAGGTTGATGGTGACGCGGCTGTTGACCGGCCAGGTGAGGCCGCTGTTGCGGATGGCGGAGCGGACGCGCTCGCGGGATTCCTGGACGGCGGTGTCGGGGAGGCCGACGACGGTGGTCGAGGGCAGCTGGGAGCGCGAGATATCGACTTCGACATCGACCAGCTCGCCATCGAGCCCCACGACCGCACAACTGAGGACCTTCGCGAGCACGGGGCGATTCTGGGGCGGTATGGGGAGGGGGTCAACCGGAGGGGAGTTGCGAGATCCGAGATCCAAGTCGCGAGAGACGCGGTCGTGATTGGCAACCAGAAAGGCAAGGACATCGAACACCGGGAGTCTGATCTTGCGTGGCTGCGGAAGTAGCGCTTTCGGTCCAAGCACAGCATGCTCCACCCTGCATGCAGGGCCAGGCTCACGAGCCAGCAAGGACTCATCCGCGCGTGGCGTTGGTAACGGGACGCGGGCGCGAAGGCCACAACGCGATCAACGACTACGCAGCGCTTCTTTGCGAAGGGCTGCGGGGGCGCCACTTCCCGGCTGTGCACATTCAGCACCAGGATTGGGGGATTCGCGGACTCCGCGTGCTTCTTGGCGAACTCGATCGTCTTCAGCCGGACCTGGTGCACGTCCAGCACCCCCAGTCCATCTATGGGAGTTCGCTTGCACCGCAACTGCTGACCGTCATCAGGCCTGCCGTCACAACCATGCACGAGGCCAGCCGGTACGGGCCGGTTTTGGGGCGTGCCCGCCTCCTGCCCTTCCTCTTGCGTTCACGGCGGGTCGTTGTTACGTCGGAGTTCGAGCGGAAGTACGTTGCAGGCTTCGCCCCGTGGGCGAGGAACCGCATCGAGGTGATCCCCCTCGCCAGCAATATCCCCATGCGGTCCGGGGCGGCTGGACCGCGGCCCCAGCGGCTCGTCTACTTCGGCCACCTGCGGCCCGGCAAAGGGCTCGAGACCTTCCTCCGCGTGGCGACCGTGATGGCCGAGGCAACGCCCGGCCTCGAGTGCCTCGTGATCGGCAGTCCCGTCTTCAACAGCACCGGCTACGCGCGTCGACTCCAGGCGGACCTCGCCGCCACCCCCATACGTTGGCTGACCGGTCTCAGTGCGGAGGCTGTGAGTGACGAACTGGGACGGGCACGCGTGGCCTACTTGCCATTTCCCGACGGCGCTTCGGAGCGAAGGGGTTCGCTCCTTGCGAGTCTTGGATGCGGCGTGCCCACCGTGACGACCGCTGGACCACACACGACCCCGGATCTCCGGACGAGTGTGGAGATTGCCGCCAACGCGGACGAGGCCATCTCAAGGATCAGGCGTCTGCTGGCGGACGAAAGTCACTGGACGGCGATGTCAGAGCGCAGCCGTGCGTATGCCGAACAGTTCACCTGGGACGAGGTGATTCGGCAGCATATCGCTCTCTACCAGTCCGCGATATCTCCTCGATGAGTCCCGGGCACTGCTGCCGGTCCACCCAAAGACCCCAGGCCTGCCTGGTCTATTCGTCCTTCGCAGCCGGGGATGCGCCTTGGCCCATGAACCGCGCGAGCGTCTCCGGGTTCATCCAGTTCCAGGGGGCGTTGGCGGTCTCCCTCACCCAGCGGTCGAACTCCTCCGAGACATCGGCGGTCATCTCGCCAAGCTTCACGTTGGACGCGGTTAGCTTGCTGGCGGCGGCGAACAGCTCACTCCAGCAGGCGAGCACCTCGGCGTACTGGCGGCCGAACTCCAGGGCGCGTTCCGAAGGACCGAAGAATCCGTGTGATCGGGTCACAGCGGCCTCCATGGGTGGGTTGTGGCGAGTATAGCCCGGCGCCAAACGCGACAAACCATGACGACTTTAGAACAGATGTGTTGACATGCGAACGCATGTGCGGGTAGTGTTCACGCACTACGAACGGATGTGCTAGTCATGGTCAACCCGGTCCTCACCATCATCTTCGACCTCTTCCTTATCGGGAGCGCGCTGGCGCTGATCTCGGCGATGGCGACCGAGTACCTGGTCAGCCGCGAGCCGCACGTCGGCTCGACTCGCGCCGCCCGGGTGCCGCGCCAGCGTTCCACGCATCGGCGACGGGCAGAAACGCTCCAAATCCGGGTGGTACGACGAAAGGCGGCGTGAGTCAGTTGGCGCGGCGAAGCGAGGCGGGTTCGGTTTTCGCGCGCCGGCGGTCCTGGTTGCGCTCCACAGAGCGCACGCCGCGGATGATCTCGATGCGCGAGAGCAGGCGCGAAAGTTGCTCAACGCCGCTCGTTTCGAGCGTGGCAAGGATGCTCACTGAGCCGTCGCCGTTCTCGTTGGTGCGAACGCCGACCATGTTGACCTTGTCCTCGGTGACAACTGTCGTGATGTCGCGGAGGAGGCCGACGCGGTCCCAGGCTTCGATGCGGACCGAGACCGGATAGAGCTTGGTCACCGTACCCCATTCGACCTCGACGATACGCTCGTGTTCTTCCTCGTTCAGGATGTTGTGGCAGTCGGCACGGTGGACGGTGACGCCGCGGGTGCGGGTGACGTAGCCGACAATCTGGTCACCGGGAACGGGATTGCAGCAGCGGGCCATCGTGGTCAGCAGGTTGCCCACGCCGAGTACGCGCATGCCGGGGCCGCCGAGTTTGGCAGGGGCCTCTTTCTGCGGAAGCGTTGGCGGCGGCTCATCGGCGGCTTCTTCCTCCGCCAGTAACGCGCCCATGCGGCGGGCGATGGAGTTGGTGCTCACGCCGCCGTAGCCGAGAGCGGCGAGGAAGTCGTCCCAGTTCGTGAAACTGAACATCGCGAGCAGCTGTTCCTGGCGGTCTGAGATCTCGACGCCAAGGCGGCGCATTTCGCGTTCGAGGAGGTCGCGGCCCACTTCGATGTTCTGGGCGCGCTCCTGCTTGCGGAACCACTGCCGGATCTTTTCCTTCGAGTGGGTGGTCCGCACGTAGCCGAGGTTGCTGTTGAGCCAATCGCGCGACGGGCCCTTGCTCGTGCGGCTTCGCATGATCTCGATCACGTCGCCGTTCTTCACGGACGAGTTGAGCGAAACCATGCGGCCGTTCACCTTCGCGCCAACGGTCTGGTGGCCCAGGTCCGTGTGGATGCGGTAGGCGAAGTCGAGCGGCGTGGCCCCGGCGGGCAGGTCGAGCACGTCGCCCTTTGGCGTGTAGACGAAGACCTGGTCGTGGAAGACGTCGGTCTTGACGCTTTCCACGAATTCGTCGGCGCCGGCGAGGTCGCGCTGCCATTCGAGCAGTTGGCGCAGCCATGCGATGCGTTCCTCGTCCTTGCCCTGCTGCTTGCCGCCTTCCTTATAGCGCCAGTGAGCGGCAATGCCATACTCGGCCACGCGGTGCATGTCGTACGTGCGGATCTGGATTTCCAGCGGCCGGCCCCCAGGCCCCACCACCGTGGTGTGGAGCGACTGGTACATGCTGTCTTTCGGGTTGCCGATGTAGTCGTCGAACTGGCCGGGGATGGGGCGCCAGAGCGCATGGATGATGCCCAGGGCGTGGTAGCACTCGCTCAGGTTGTCCACAAAGACACGAATGGCGAGGAGGTCGTAGATCTGGTCGAACGACTTGGACTGAGCCGAGTAGCGGCCCATCTTGTGGTAGATACTGGCGATGTGCTTGGCGCGGCCGGTGATCTCCGCCTTGATGCCCGCGGCGTCCAGGTGCTCGCGCAGGATTGCCGACGCGTCGGCAATGACGCGCTCGCGGGTGACACGCTTGGAGGCCAGGAGCTCGGCGATCTCGCGGTACTTCTCGGGTTCGAGGTAGCGAAAGGCCAGGTCCTCGAGCTCCCACTTGATCTGCCAGACGCCGAGGCGGTTGGCCAGCGGGGCGAAAATCTCCTGCGTCTCGAGGGCGATGCGCTTCTGTTTATCGGCGGGGAACGCCCAGAGGGTGCGCATGTTGTGCAGCCGGTCGCAGAGCTTGATGAGCACCACCGAGATGTCCTCGGCCATCGCGAGAAACATCTTGCGCAGATTCTGCGCCTGCACGCTGCCGCGGCCCGGGTCGATGGTGGCGACGTTCATCGGGAGCTTATCGAGCTTCGTCAGGCCGTCGACGAGCTTGGCCACACGGGGGCCGAACTTTTCGGCGAGCACCTCGTTCGGGATGCCACAGTCTTCCTGGACGTCGTGGAGGAGGGCGGCCGCGAGCGCCAGGTGGTCGAGTTCGAGATTGGCAACGAGCTCGGCGACAGCAACCGGGTGGGTGATGTAGGGGTCGCCAGTCTTGCGGACCTGGCCCTGGTGGCACTCACTGGCGAACTCGAAGGCGTCGCGGACAATGCCGAGGCGTTCTTCGGGGATGTACTGGGCGGCACGCTGGAGCAGAGCGTCGATGGTGACGGCGGAAGAAGCTTGCTCCTGGGTGGGCACCGCCAAGCGGGTTACCTCTATGCCGGGTGGGACTGTGAATCTATCCTACCATGCAACCCTACCGCGGAAGTACCTTCTCCTTATGACTACCCGATACCAGGCCCCGCGTGGCACGCAGGACGTGCTCCCGGACATGCAACCCTACTGGGACGCTGTCCTCGACGGCATCCGCGAGGTCACGAGGCTGCACGGGTTCCGGCGCATCGACACCCCCGCGTTCGAATACGCGGGGGTCTTTGAGAAGGGAAGCGGCAACACGACGGACATCGTGGAGAAGGAGATGTACGTCTTCGAGGACCGTGGGGGCGAGAAGTTTGCGCTCTCGCCGGAAGGCACCCCTGCGGTCTGCCGGGCCTACCTCGAACATGGGATGGCGAGCTGGCCGCAGCCGGTACGCCTCTATATGACACACGCCATGTTCCGCTATGACCGGCCCCAGAAGGGGCGCTACCGCCAGCACACGCAGTTTGCCTGCGAAGTCCTGGGGTCAACCGACCCGCTCGTTGATGCGGAAGTCATCGCGGTCCTCTGGCGGTTGTACGAGCGGCTTGGCATCCGGAACGTAACGGTGCGGCTCGGCTCCCTCGACGACTGGGACGCAAGACGCACCTACATCGAGCGGCTGAAGGACTACTACCGGCCGCACATGGAGAAGCTCTCGGAGGACAGCCAGCGGCGGTTCGCACGCAACCCGCTCCGGCTGCTCGACAGCAAGGACGAACGCGACCAGCCGTTCAAGGACGGTGCGCCGAAGCTCGTGGAACAGCTCAGCGCGCCCGCGCAGGCCCACCACGAAGCGGTGACCGGAGCGCTGGCTGCCGCGGGCATCGCTCACGCCGTCGACCCGCTGCTGGTGCGGGGGCTCGACTACTACAATCGCACCGTGTTCGAAATCGTGCC
>CAUJEQ010000143.1 GCA_963169135.1 Chloroflexota bacterium | reverse complement strand
GGCCTGCAGGGGGTAGTCCGGGCCCTCGCAGACGGCGGCCAGGTGGGCGGCCAGGGCGACCAGCGAGAGGATATCCCAGGCGTTGTGGCGGAGCACCGGGAGGATGTGGGTGGGGTCGCCCGAGCGCTGGAAGCGGAAGTACCGCTCGGGGACCTCGGCCGAGGGGCAGTCGTCTTCGCGTTCGAAGCCGAGGAGGTCGCGTTCGACGTGGACCAGGCGGTGCGAGTCGATGACGCCCCGGAACAGGCGGCGGTTGGGGTGGAGGAGGTCCAGGTGAGGCATGGCCCGGAGGCCCGGACGCTGACGCGAGAGAATGTAGCGCACTTCCAGCGCCGGGACGTCGAACGACTTGCCGTTGTAACTCACGAGGGCGCCGGCGGTCGCCAGGTCGTCGCCCAGGCCGCCGAGGAGGCCGCCTTCGAACTCGGGCCCCGGGAGGAGGTACTGGCGGAGCCGGAGGGTGCCGCCGTCGAAGCGCGCCACGCCCGCGAGGAAGACCATCGTGCCGGCGCCCCCGAGGCCCGTCGTCTCGGTATCGACGTAGCAGAAGGCCGCCGGGCTGACCTCGCCGAGGCGGGGGTCGCGGATCTGCCCGGCGAGGCGCACCGGGTCGACCGCCAGGGCGCGATGGAGGGGGATGGCGCCGTGCAGGTGGCCGGCCTCGTAGACGCTTTCGATGACGTACCCGGGCCCGAGGGGCGACTCGAACCAGCGCCCGCCAAGCCCGGAAAGGTCCGCCCGCGCAGTCACGCTGGCGTCGCGCACAAGAGGCTCGCCGCGGACCGGCTGGTGGAGCGCGGCCCGCAGCCGGGCGCGGAGCGGGCTGGTTGCGGGAGGCGCCGCCGGGATGTCGCCGAACATATGTGCGGAGTGTAGCGGGGAAACGACCAACTGCGAAGTGCGCAATGGACCTTCAGGCCATTGGCCAACCGTCAACGGCTTTTCATACGGCCTTCGCGCAGACCCAGCGGAAGAGCTCGGAGGCGGTCGGATACGGGTGGATGGTGCTGGCGACCTGGCGCGCGGTCAGGCCGTGCTGGATCGCCAGGCAGGCTTCGCCCACCAGCGTGCTGCCGCGGGCGCAGATGAAGTGGGCACCAAGGAGCACCCCGGTCTTCGCGTCGACGATGACCTTCGCGAAGCCGTCCGGCTGGCTCGTCGTGCGGAACCAGTCGAGGTCGGCCGCATCCAGCCGGGCGGCGCGGACCTCGATGCCGGCGTCGCGCGCCTGCCGCTCGGTCATCCCGGCGTGGCCGATCTCCGGCTCGGTGAAGATCGCCCAGGGCACGAGCGTGTCGGGGATGGGCTCGCAGACGCCTGACTCGATGTGCTTCGCGATGTGGTGGGCCTGGTAGCCGGCGTAGTGGGTGAACTGGAACTTCCCGGTGATGTCGCCCGCCGCCCAGAGACCGTCCAGGTTCGTCTTCCCGCAGGGCGAGATGGTGATGAAGCCGCGCCGGTCGCGTTCGAGGCCGAGGGCTTCGAGTCCTTCGGGCACCTGGGGCGTGCGCCCGGCGGCGACCAGGATGTCGTCGAACTCGAACCGGCCGCGGGCGGTGGCGACGGTGACGCTCCCATCCTCGGCGCGGTCGACGCGCTCGATGGAGCTGCCGGCCTCGACCCGGATGCCCTCGCGCTCGAAGAGCTTCGTCAGTTCGAGGGAGACCTCGGCGTCCTCGGTGGCGGCGATGCGGTCGAGGGCTTCGAAGATGGTCACTTCTGCGCCGAGGCGGCGGAACGCCTGCCCGAGCTCGAGGCCGATCGGGCCGCCGCCGATGACGGCCAGGCGGGCGGGGAAGCGGGGGAGGGTGAAGATGGTGCGGTTGGTCTGGGGTTGGGCCTCGGCCAGGCCGGGGATGGGCGGGAGGCCGGGGCCGGTCCCGGTCGCGACGACGACGTTGGTCCCCCGGAAGGCCCGGCCATCAACCTGGACCTCCGTGGGCGCGGTGAAGCGGGCATCGCCCCAGACCAGCTCGATACCGTCGTCGGCGAACCCGCCGTTCGGGTCGGTGCCCCGGACCAGGAGCTGGACGGCGTGGACGCGGGCGACCACCTCATCCCAGGAGAGACCCTCATCGGCGGCGCGCTTCGAGAGGTCGATGAGGGCCTTGCTCGGCACGCAGCCGTCGTTCAGGCATTCGCCGCCAAGGTGTGCGCGCTCTACGACCGCGACACGGAGGCCCGTCCGGCCGAGGGTGCGGGCGATGTTGTCGCCGGCAGAGCCGTTGCCGATAACGATCAGGTCATACGTCGAGGAGGTGGTCATGGGCAAAGGCTCCGTGGAGGGGTGTCACCTCCAAGCGTAGCCGCAACAGGGTGCTGCGGTCGCTATGCCAGGCCCCAAAACCGCTACCCCAGCCCGGCCGCGAGGCGCGCCACCTCGTCCTCGCCCAGCCCGAGCACGTCGAGCAGCACTTCCATCGAGTGCTCCCCGAGGCACGGCGCCGCCGACCGCGGCCCGCTTTCGTACCCGCTGACCAGGAACTGGTGGCCCTCGTACGGCACCGTCCCCATCTCCCCGTGCTCCAGCGGGTGGAAGAACCGCCGGTGCGCCAGTTGCGGGTCCCCCAGGTGGTCGCTCGAACGCTGGACCGCCCCCGCCGGGATGCCCGCCGCCTGCAGCCGGGCCATCGCCTCGTGCATGTCCTGGCCGGCGGTCCACTTCCCCAGGTGGGCGTCGATCGCAGCCCGGTTGGCCAGCCGCCCCGCCGCCGTCGCGTAGGCGGGGTCGGCCGCCCATGCCGGTGCGCCCAGGAGCGAGACCAGCGAGCCCCACTGCGCGTCGTCCTCGATCGCGATCCCGATCCACTCGTCTTCGCCCGCAGCCGGGTAGGCCCCGTGGGGCGCCATCGCAGGGTCTTCGTTCCCCATCCGCCGCGGTACCCGTCCGTTCACCTGGTAGTCCAGGATTTCCGGCGCCAGGAAGTAGAGCGACGTCTCCATCTGCGACTGCTCGATGTACTGCCCCTCGCCCGTTCGCGCCCGGTGGTCGAGCGCCGCCATCACCGCCGACGCCAGGAAACGCGGCGCGATCGTGTCCGTATAGGCCGTGAACGGCCCCGAGGGCGGCCGGTCCGGCCACCCGGTCACTTCGTAGAACCCGCAGATCGCGGCGGCGTGGTACCCGTACCCCGCCAGCGGCGCCGCCGGCCCCGTTTGCCCCATCAGGCATGTGCTCGCGTAGATCACGTCCGGGTTGACCCGTTTCGCGTCCTCGTAGCTCAAGCCCAGGCTCGCCATTGTCCCCGGCGTGAACGACTCCAGCACCACGTCCGCCCAGGCAATCAGCTTCCGCGCGATCTCCTGCGCCTCCGGTGTCTTCAGGTTCAACGCGATCGACCGCTTCGACGTGTTGAACGCGCCGTAGAACTGCGACCGGTTCGGTCCGAACACGCCGTCCTTGAACGGCCCCGCCACCCGCAGCCGGTCCGGCGGGTTGGCCGTTTCGACCCGGATGACGTCCGCCCCGTGGTCCGCCAGGTACTTCCCGGTGATCGGCCCAACGCCGATCCAGGAGAAGTCGGCCACCTTCAGCCCCTCGAACGGCAGTCCCGGCCTGGGCGCCGCCGCCGCCCGCGGAGCGCGCGCTTCGATCACCCCGTTCGCCTCGCCCGCCGCGGGCGCCCCGCGCTCCCGTGCGATCGGCTTCCCGGAGGCGCGCACGAACGCGCCGGGGCCCCGCACGGTCACTCCCGGCCGCACTTCCAGGTCCCGCCAGTAGTCCCGCTCCCGCAGGTGGTCGAAGTCGAGCAGCTCCGGGATCGTCGCCACGGGTGCGATCGTCACCCCGTTCGCCAGCCCTCGTTCAAGCAGCTCCTGCTTCGTGAACTTCCGCGTCCAGTCCGCCAGGCGGGCCATCACTTCCTCGTAGTCGTGGTTGAGCGGCAGCCCCTGGAGCACCTTCATGTCATAACTGGCCCATTCCTCGTCTGTGATCCACGACTCGGGCACGACGCCGTCCGCCACCATCCAGGGCACGATCGGCACGAGCGTCGGCCCGTTCCCGATCATCACCACCTCGCCGTCCGCGCACGGGTAGACCAGCGGCAGCGTGAGCGTCCCCAGCTGGAGCGCCGTGCCCGCCCGCTCCATGTCCTTCCCCTGTATCGCCGCCGCGATCATCGCCTGCAGCCCCGTCCAGAACACCGCCGCCTGCACCGACACATCCACGAATCTGCCAACCCCGGTCCGCTCCCGAAGGTGGTGCGCCACCATTGCTCCCACCGCGCTCTCGGCGGCCGCGTGGTGCCACGTCTGCGGCACCGAAACCCGCACCGGCGGCCGGTCCGGGTCGCCGTTCAGCGCCATCATCCCGCCCATCGCCGCCAGCGTGAGGTCCGTCGTCGCGTGCCCGCTGTAGGGCCCGTCCTGCCCGAACGGCGTGGTCGCCACGTACACCAGCTGCGGGTTTACCTCCCGCAGCTGGTCCCAGCCCAGGCCCAGCGCAGCCATTTCGCCCGGTCCCGCATCCTCGAAGAGGAAGTCCGCGCCGCGCACCAGCTCGAGGAATGCAGCCCGCCCATCCGCGCTCGAAAGGTCGAATGTCACGCTCCGCTTGTTCCGGTTGTAGGCGGCGAAGCGCAGCGCATCATCTCGCGCGGGCGCCCCGCCCGGCGGTTCCACCTTCACCACCTCGGCTCCGAGGTCCGCCAGGATCATCGGCCCCAGGTCGGCCCGGCCACTCGTGAGGTCCAGCACGCGGTATGGCTTCAGCATCGGCGCTCCCCTACTCGTTCCCGTCCAGCCGGTCGAGCCGTCCGTACATCCCTTTGTCGATCGTCGAGTGACGCGCCACGTCATAGAAGACGATCCCGAGCCCCGTCACGATGCCGCCGGCGATCGCCAGCCAGCCGGTGTCGTTCGCGGCGCCGATGCCCAGCAGTACGGCTCCCACAGCCGCCGGCAGGACGGCGATGGCCAGCACCGCGTGGCCACCCTCTTCCTCGTGAATCCTTCGTAGACTGCCCGCTGACATCGCGACACCTCACCCCGGGTTTGCG
>CAUJEQ010000142.1 GCA_963169135.1 Chloroflexota bacterium | reverse complement strand
CCCGTGATGCGCTCACCGCGGATGAGGGCCCAGGAACGGAGCTTGCTCGCGTTTTCGGCGATGCTCGAGGGGGTGAGGTCGGCTTCCCGCGAGATGGTGACGGAAGGGAGCCGGGTCGAGGGAGAAATGGCGTACTGCATTGCGTACCTCCTGAGACGGTGGGCGCGGCGATGAGCCGCACCGGTCGAATACTGAGAGGAGGCAGTGATGTCTCCTCCGAACGCCTACGGGGTTAGCTGACGGGTTCGGCGTCGGAAGTCGCCGTCGTTCCATCGGAAGCGATGGAAGGATTCACCCCAGTGAGTTGGGTCCCCCGTTCCCGGCTGGCGCCGGGATTCGGCACATCCAAAATACCACGCCGTGGCGGGCGCGGAAGATCTTTACCGGATTCGTTATGTGGCTGTAATGCGGGAGGTCTAGCGGGGGTTCAGGCGGTGGAGCAGCCGGTCGACAAAGGTGCGCAAGTCGAGTGCGGGGTCGCCGGGGTGCGTATGGTCGCCGTTACGCGCGACCAAAAGGACGGCAGCCGCGTCGTAGAACGGCATGTCGTTGACCTCGAACTGTGTGAGCCTGCGGGCGAAGATCTCGCGCCGCTGGGCGTGGGATGTCGCACGGAATTCGGGAGCGATCTCATCGTGGGTAAGGCGAGTGACGCGGGAGGTTGCGTCCTCGTCGCAGAGGACGAAGACGAAGCCAAGCAGGACGGACTCTCCGTAGCGTGCCCGAGCATCCAGACCGCTCCCGAGCGCCTCTTCGTAACGGTTGTTCTCGTTGTTACCGTAACTGTCGACCTGGGACTTAAATTCGATTGCGACCCGGAGTTCACCGCTTGGATCGCGGCACACGACGTCCCAGCTCTTGCTGCCGCGAAAGAAGCCGCCGATGCGGGCTGCCGAATCTGAGACTCCTTCGGCCACATGGGGGGTTAAGCTGTAGCGTTCGAGTTCTGTGGCGATCAGTTGCAGGAACGCCTTGTCGTGCACCGCGGCCTGGGTCCCACCCGTCCTTCCGGACCAGAACGAGGCGATGGCGGCGGAGAGCTCCTTGTCGGTGATCACGTGACCGGCGGCTCTCGCCGCTCGAAAACGACCTCTCCGGCGGTCAGCGTCGGCTTCTGGAGCCGTTTGACGATGAGTGGGAGATAGGCGGGCTCGACTTCGTACGCGACGGACGAGCGTTCGAGTTCCATCGCAGCGAGCGAAGTGGTGCCGGTGCCTGCGAACGGGTCGAGCACCGTGTCGCCGGCGAAGCTGAACATCCTAATCAGCCGGCGAGGTATTTCGAGGGGGAACGGGGCGGGGTGGTCTTTGAGGCTTGCCCCAGGGATATCTGACCAGATCGGCGTAAACAGCCTTGCGTACTCTTCGTCCGGTATGAGGGAGAGTGCCTCCATCTCAGCGGATGGGGACCGGTAGCCGGGTTTGCGAAGGAAGATGATGTGTTCAGTGTCGTTCTTAATTATGCCATTGGGCAGGTTCGGTTTGCCCAGGTAGCGCGAGGAGCCCGACGCCTCGAGGCGGATGTTGGCCACCTTGAGCCAGGTGATCCCCTGGAGGTTGTCGAAGCCGCACCGCCGCCCGACGAGCTTCAGGTCTGCGCTCAATGGGAGGACGTAGTGCCGGCCGGCATCGCGCCGCGCGACATTGACGTCTCCCACGACTGCGCACACCCGCCCACCCGGTACAAGAACCCGGAAACACTCACGCAGCACCTTCTCCATGTTGGCCAAGAACTCGTCGTAGTCGTCAATATGGCCGAGTTGGTCTGGATTCCCCTCGGCGTAACGCTTCAGGTTTGCGTAAGGCGGACTCGTAACCACGAGGTGGACAGACCCGGAGGCCAACTCCGGCATCGTTCTGCAGTCGCCAAGATAAACGCGGTGACGTCGAGGTCCGGGAGCGAGGGCTTCGCGAGGATTACGTGCGGGCGGGGGCGGCATGCCGCGGATTGTGACACATCACGTTCGAGTAGAACAAGCGTTCCGTTGGTTGGGGTTCAGGCGGTGGCGACGGCTTCGCCGGAGTGCGCGAGCTGTAGCGCCCTGGCCGCCGCGACGAACTCCCGGAAGAGAGGATGTGGGCGGTTCGGCCGGCTCTGGAGCTCCGGGTGGAACTGCGTGCCCAGCATAAAGGGGTGGCCCGCGATCTCGCTGATCTCCACGAGCGAACCATCCGGCGAGGTGCCGCTGACGCGCAGGCCGCCGCCTTCGAGGACTTCGCGGTAGGCGTTATTGAACTCCCAGCGGTGGCGGTGGCGCTCGCTGATCAGGTCGGTGCGGTAGGCGGCGGCGGCATGGGAGCCGGGAGTGAGGCGGCAGGGGTAGGCGCCGAGGCGCATGGTGCCGCCTTTGTTCGTGACGCCCTGCTGTTCTTCGAGGAGGCTGATGACGGGGTAGGGCGATTCGGGGTCGAACTCGGTGCTGTTCGCGCCGGTGAGGCCGCAGACATCGCGGGCGAGTTCGGTGACCATGACCTGCATGCCGAGGCAGAGGCCGAGGTAGGGCACCTTGTTCTCGCGGGCCCACCTGGCAGCAGCGATCTTGCCTTCCCAGCCGCGTTCGCCGAAGCCGCCTGGGACGACGATGCCCTGGACGCCGGCGAGGAGCGCTTCCGCCGGGCGGGATTCCAGGTCTTCCGCGTGAATCCAGCGGATGTCGACTTCGACCTCGCTGGCGATGCCGGCGTGGGC
>CAUJEQ010000141.1 GCA_963169135.1 Chloroflexota bacterium | reverse complement strand
CCGATCTCGTCGTCTACCTCGACATCGCCCCTGAGACCGGCCTCGCCCGCAAGCGCGGCGAAGCCGAGGCCATTCGCACCGGACTCGAAGACCTCGAATTCCACCGCCGGGTGCGCGAGGGCTATCTCCTCCAGGCCCGTTCTGCCGCAGCCCGCTGGACCGTCATCGACGCCGGTCTCCCGCCGGAACGCGTGGCCGAGCTCGCCCTCGAGGCCGTCCACGCCACCCTCCATGGCTAACAGGGAGGCGCCGAGGCGCAGAGGGTTCTCTCTGTACGACCGCAACGACGCGAAGCGGCACGAAGTCTCTCAAGCTGCCTCTGCGCCTCCGTGCCTCTTTGTGAATCCCTTGGCGCGCCCTCGGCGTCTCGGCGGTTATGGGGTCCGGTCGCGCACCTGCCGTTCCATTTCCTTGAAGAACTGCCCGATCATGAGCTTCGCGGCCCCGCTCAGTACCTGGCTCCCGACCCGCGCGAGCCCGCCCTGCGCCGTCAGGTCGCCTCGGTAGGCCACCACCGTCCCGCCCGGCGCCTCCTTCAAATCGAACCGGGCCTCGCCCTGGAGCCCTCCCGGCGTGCCGCTCCCGCTCATCGCCAGCCGGTACAGCAATGGTTGCGCCGCCTCGACCACCCGCACCTCGCCTGAGTACTGGCCCTTGACCGCCGAAACCCCGATGCGCGCCCGGATGGCGTGCACGCCGGGTGCCGCCTCCCGCAGATCTTCGCAGCCGGGTATCGCCGCTCTTAGCGCCGAGGCGTCGAACAGGGTCTGCCAGACGATATCGATCGGGGCATTGAACCGGTGTTCACCCGAAACGTCCACGGCCACCTCGCTGCCCGCAATGCGCGCGGGGGCACCACGATCGTAGACCGGCGGGAAGATGCGGCTCAACCCGGGAGCGCCGTCCTTCGGGTCAGGCCAGTTCGTGTGCCGCAAAGCCCGGCAGCGGCAGCGTGAGTCCGCGCCTCGCGCGCCGGTGCCTCCCCTGGTACTGCGCCCGCGGCCGCACGAGCAATGACCGGTGAAACGCCCGCTCCACCGAGAGCGAACACCCATCGCAAATCCCGTGGGATACGGGGCCTTCTTTCCCTGAGAGAGTTGTCCCACACCACGCGCACACCACCAGCATCGTTGCACCTCCAGCCGTCACGTCCGGCCGCATCTCCATCGTTCCGGGTGCCTCGCCCGGGGCCAATCGGGGGATCCCCTGATAGGGAGTAAAACCTTCGTAACGCCCGTGTATCCGCTCGCTGTTGACCGCCCCTGAAGTGCCGTCTGGTACCATATGCCTTCGATGTCCACGACCACCGAATCCCGGCCCCCGCTCCTGGAAGGCGACGTTGAAGACGGCCAGCATCTCCCGGCGCCCGACGAAACCGTCCTCCGCATGCGCCAGGCCATCCTCAGTGGTCAGCACTGGTTCGAAGCCCTCCTCGATGCCGTCGCCCGCTGGCGGCTCCCCGCCGAACGGGTCGGCGATCGCGACTACCGTTATCTCATCCATGGCGAAGCGTTCGACTGGCTGCTCCTCGCCGAACGCCTCCTCGACGAAATGCCCGACCTGGTACCCCCCGCCGAACGCGAGGCCCTGCTCTGGGAGAACCGCTGGCCGATCGACATGGAGAACGATGAGTTCGCCCTCCGCCTGGGCCCGGTGAAGCACAGTACCCACCTGAACTACCTTTACGGCGTGCTCGTCGAAGAGGCCCTCCAGCTCAGCGTCGAAGAAGAGATCCACAAGGAAGTCCGCAGCCGCGCCTGGGGCTACGACCAGCGTGTCGACGAGTCCATGTACCACCGCGTATACGGCCGCGGCCGCGAGGAGCTTTTCGCCCTCCATTACGAGGAGACCGGCATCCTCATGCGCCACGATGTCCCCTACGCCGACTGGGAGGCCTTCACCTACTGGCTCTTCAAACAGCGCCTCAAGCTCCAGGACAAGGCTCGCGTTGCCAGCGACACCCGCAAGGGCCTCGCCCAGCTCACCCGCATGGAGCTCGCCGTCAGCGAACGCCGCCACGGCGCCCACCTCGACGAAGCTGGCTTCGCCGCCCGTTACGGCTAGCCACCGCGACAGCGAGCCGCGACCGGGAGCGTATCCGGCTCCATCGGGGTTGCATCCAGTCCGAGCGAACAGGGAGGCGGAGGAATCTGAAATCGCCACCCCAATCCGAGGCGGGCCAGGGATGGCGCGCCGCACGGTCACTCCCACCACTGGATCCCCCGGGGCCGACGACTTCCGAACCGCGGCCGGCAGGGAGGGGCGCTCCGGCCAACCCCGGGCGCCGCGCGGTAGCGAGAACTCTTCCAGCACGGATCCGCATTCCACCGCACTCCACCGCACGTACGGTGCCGTGCGGTGTCGCGAGCGGCGAGGTTCGCGTCGCGCATGCGTCGAGACAAAAGAATTCCACCTTTGCGACGCACTCCGGAGCATTGGTGACGCACTGTCACGCACGTGCGTAGGCATGCGTCGGTCCGAGTTGCGAGCGCCGGGAGGCGAATTGCGAGCCAGGAGTCGTGGGCACTGACAGTGGCGGCCATGGCTCGACACTGCGCGCTGTCGCGGGCCTTCACCAAGCCCGGCCTGGCACCGGTGGTATGGTTCGGGACCATGGAGCGATACCACGGCGGCCTCGGGTTCATCGCGATCGCAGCCGTCCTCGCGGTCGCGGCGATCGGCGTTCCGCGCCTCGCGTTCGACGACACCAGCAGCGCGCCGCCCGAGGCAGTGCGCCGCCTGAAGACGCAGGCCGCCCACGTCCGGACGATCCCGCCGTTGGTGTCCCAGGCGACCCACGCGAAACAGCACGGACCAACGCCCGATCACGTTCGCGGCCGGGTGGTCGCGCGTACGCTTTTTGGTATCCGCGTTGGCTGGTACGAACTCGCGGCCCAGGGCAGCGAGGGGTGGGACTACGACCACCGGAAGGAGTTCGCACTGTCTGCCGCGTTCCTCCTTGCCGAGGCGGGACTTCTCGGCGCTGCCGGATGGCTCTTCGCCACCAGCCGCTGAGAACGGCCCATCGCTCACCGGAGGTTGGCTCGGGAACCGCAAGACGCCGCTTTCTTCGGCGTACTTCGCACTTCCAACTTCGCCCCCCCGTTACCCTCGAGCGTCCCGAACGTTGAAACTACCGCTATGGCTGGCTCACGCGCGTTCGACATCGACCACTCCCTGGCTTTCCTGCGGAGCGCCGACCCGGTGCTTGCGACGCTGATCGAGCAGGTCGGGCCGATCGAAGTGCGCCCCCGTGGCCCAAACGCGTTCCAGGCGCTCAGCCGCTCCATCATCTACCAACAACTCAGCGGGACCGCCGCCGGGGCGATCTACCGCAAATTCCAGGCGTTGTTCGATCTCGAAGGCGACGCCTTCCCCGCGCCCGAACAGGTGCTCCCCCGGAGCGATGACGACCTCCGGGCGGCCGGCCTGTCGCGCCAGAAGATCGCTTCCATCCGCAGCCTCTCGGAGCACTTCGCCAGCGGCGAGCTCGGCAGCGAGCAGTTCGAGCACTGGGAAGATGACGAGATCATCGCCCACCTCACCCGGGTGCGCGGCGTTGGCCGCTGGACCGCCGAGATGTTCCTGATGTTCCACCTCCGCCGCCCCGACGTGCTCCCCGTGAACGACCTGGGCATCAACCGCGCCATCATGAAACGCTACGGCCTCGAGGCCATGCCCAAACCCGACGCCGTGAAGGCCATCGGCGAGCCCTGGCGCCCGCACGCGACCGTCGCGTGCCTGTACCTCTGGCGCAGCGAGGACGTGAAGCTGCCGTAGGGAGGCGTGAGGCATGAGTTCCGAGGCGCGCCAGGGATGGTGCGCTGGGCTGTGACTCCTGCCACGGGCGCGCCAACTTCCGCCACGTTTCACCGGGTGCAGCGGCATTCGGGCGACAAACTGCGTAGCGCGTCAACGGCTACCGGGCCAACTCCGCCATCAACTCCAGCACCCGCGGGTCGCGGTTCCCGATGAGGAGCGTGCCCACGCCCGAGTCCGCCCAGGCCTTGTAGCGCTCGCGGATGCGCTCGACCGGGCCGACCAGCGACATCTCGTCGGCCATCTCGTCCGGCACGGCGGCCTCGGCTTCGGCCTTGCGCCCGGAGAGGTACAGGTCCTGGATCTGCACGGCGGCTTCGCCGTAGCCATAGCGCGTGGCCAGCTCGTTGTAGAAGTTCTTGCCGCGCGCGCCCATCCCGCCGACATAGAGCGCCGTGCCCGGCTTGGTCGCTGCCAGCCCGGCCTTCACGTCGTCCGTGATGATGACGTTGCAGGTGGCGACCGTGTCGAAGTCCTTCCAGCCCTTGCCGTTGCCGGCGCGGCGGAAGCCCTCTTCGATGTCAGTCCTGAACGTGTCCATGCGGTAGGGCGAGAAGAACGCAGGGATCCAGCCGTCGGCGATCTCGGCGGTGAGACGGATGTTGTTGGGGCCGAGGGTGGCGAGGTACACGGGCATATTGCGCCCGTGGAGGATGCTCTTGAGCGGTTTGCCCAGGCCGGTCGCGCCGGGGCCTGTGTAGGGCAGGTTGTACTCCTTGCCGTGGAACTCGACCGGCTCTTCGCGCGCCCAGATCTTGCGGAGGATGGCCACATATTCGCGCAGGCGCGCGGCCGGCTGGCCGTACGGCTGGCCGTGCCAGCCCTCGACCACCTGCGGCCCGCTCAGCCCCAGCCCAACGAGCATCCGCCCATTGCTGAGCGCGTCGAGGGTCATCGTGGTCATCGCCGTCATCGCGGGGGTGCGGGCGGGGATCTGCATGATGCCCGTGCCGAGCTTGATCTTCGTGGTCAGCCCGGCCAGGTAGGCGAGCGGCGTCACGGCATCGGAGCCATAGGCTTCGGCAGTCCAGACCGAATCCCAACCGAGCCGTTCGGCTTCGAGGACGGTGTCGACCGGGAGTTCCATGCGGCCTCCCGAATAGCCAAGGTACAGCGCGAGTTTCATCGGTCATCTCCAGCGGCAGTTGCCTGCGAGGGTGCGCCGGTTACTCTACCGCGTTGCCGGGCGACGTTCCTCGGGGCCTTCCCTACCGCGCGACCACCCGGTACACCGCGCCCTCGTCGTCCTGCACGGCATAGAGTTCGCCGTCCTCGTCCTCTCCGAAGGAGCTAATGCTGCCCGGGAGCGTGCCAATCCGCTCCGTCTCGAACGCGCCTGCGCCCACCTGGCGGGTCGCCCAGAGGTTGCCCGAGCAGTAATCCGTGAACAGGTAGACGCCATCGAGCGCCGGGAACTCGCCCCCGCGATACACGTAGCCACCCGTGATCGAGCAGCCCTCCCCGTGGCTGTACTCGAAGATCGGGGGCGTCATGCCGGTGGTGTCGCAACCGCTCGCGGGCCGGAAGCAGTGGCGCGCCTCCATCACCGCCCAGCCGTAGTTCTCGCCGCCTTTGCTGCCGGCCGGCTGGAAATTCACTTCCTCGTACTTGTTCTGTCCCACGTCGGCGATCCAGAGGTCGCCCGTCTCGCGGTCGAAGCTGAAGCGCCACGGGTTGCGCAGCCCCCACGCCCAGATCTCACCCCGGGCACTCGACCGCACGATGAACGGGTTCGATTCCGGGATGCCGTACGGGTCGCCCGCATCCACGTCGAGCCGGTGGATCTTGCCCAGGAACGTGAGCAGGTTTTGCCCGTTGTCGTCGGGGTCGCCCGAGCTGCCGCCGTCGCCCATCGCGATGTAGAGGTATCCATCGGGGCCGAACGCGAGCATCCCGCCGTTGTGGTTCGAGTACTTGTCGGCGACGGCCAGCAGTTCCTTGCCACTGCGCAGGTCGGCGCGGCTGGCGTCGGAGGTCACCGCGTACTCCGCGACCGTGTTGTCGTTGTCCTGCGCGGTGTAGTAGACGAAGAAGCGCCCGGTGTGCTCGTACTCCGGGTGGAACGCCAGGCCCAGCAGCCCCTGCTCGTTCCCGCTCGATTTCACCACGTTCGTGATGTCGAGGAAGGGATCCGGGAGCACGCGCCCGTCTTCGATGATGCGGATGCGCCCTTGCTTTTCGAGCACGAACAACCGGCCGCTGCCGTCGCCGGCGTGGGTCACGAACGTCGGGCGCGAGAGCCCACCCACGACCTTTTCGAGCGAGACGCCCGGGATAGGCGCAGGAGTGCCGCCCGCCGGGGTGGCTGTCGCATCGGGAGTGGCCGTAGCGGTGGCGCCAGCAGGGGTCGGGGTGGCCGCCGGTCCTTTGGGGTCACTCCCGTCGCACGCGACGAACAACAGCCACGCAACGAATGGGAGAGAGAACAACGAAACGATCATGGGCGTCTTCCGGGGTACGACTCGCATCCGGGCAATGGTGCCCAATCGCCCGTTAGGCGCCGGGAAACGCACCCTCACCGCCCGAGGTGCTCCGCCAGGAACTCGCCCACGGCGTGGCGGTACGCCTCCGGGTCGTGGTTCCAGGCGCGCACGTGGTCGGCCCCGGGGATGCGAACGTAACGCACGATGTCAGGGCGGGCGATGGCGAAGGCGTCGCTCGTCTCGACCGGGATCGTCCGGTCCGCATCGCCGTGGAAGAGCAGGACCGGCACGTCGAGGCAGCACGCCGTCTCGAAGTGGTCGAAATCGCGCCAGTCGAACCCGTAACGGCGCGCGGCCACCCGGTTCGACAACGGCAGGATACGAACGGGGATCCCGCTCTTACGCGCGCCATGCGCGACCGTCCGGACGAGGTCAATCATCGGCGCATCGAGGATGAGCGCGCTGGCGTGCACAGCAAGGCTCGAGCGGCCCATGAACGCCAGCGTGATGGCGCCGCCCATGCTGTAGCCGGCGAGCACGATCCGCCGCGCGCCACGGTCCAGGGCGAAGCGTACCGCCCCCTCGAGTTCTTCCCATTCGTCCCGGCCGTAGGAATAGGCGCCGCCGGGCGCTGGCGGGCAGCCCTCGTCGTTGCGGTAGGTGATCGCGAGCGAGTGGATGCCGTGCTCGGCGAGCGTGGGCATGAGCCGCAGCCCTTCGCGGCGGTTTGCGCCCTTCCCGTGGGTCAGGATCGCCCACGTGTCGCTCTCGCCGGCGACGTGCCACGCCGGGAATTCGCCCAGTGGCGAGCTGAACCGCACCTCGTCGAACCGGAGCCCGTGGGCCCCCAGCGGGTCGCCCTCGAAGGCGAAGGCGTCGAGGCGCACATGGTCGCCCGGGCGGAGGTCGCCGCCGCCGGTCCGGAACTCCCGGACCGTGACCACGCCGTTCGATTCGAGCACCGGGCCGGCGTGGCCCCACCCGCGCGCCCCGCACAACAGGTAGTGCCCCGCCGCCGCCGGCGGTATTGCCGGAGCTCCTGAGATGTCCCGCAGCGTGACCAGCCCTGGAGCGATCGCTGTCGCCTGCAGGTCCAGAGGGTTTGGGCGGTGGTCGCGCTCCGGGTTGAACCCGGTATGGTGCAGCAACCGTGCCACCACCAGCGAAGGCCCGAGCAGCAGGCCGGCGCCGACCGCCGAACCCGCGGCGGCTGTCTTCAAACGCATCGGTCACCCCCGGCCACCATGGTAACGCGCCGCCGGTCGATGGCGGGTAAGCGCTCGTCGCCGCCTGACAACCCCCGCGCCACGCCCCACAATGGCGCGATGCCGGACTACATCACCGAACCCGAACGCCGGATCCCCGTCGTCGCCGAGACCGACGTCCTCGTCATCGGCGGCGGATCGGCCGGGATTGCAGCGGCCGTCGCGGCGGCCCGCGGCGGCGCCCGGGCCACGCTTGTGGAGCGCTACGGCTCCCTCGGCGGGCTTGCCAGCAACGGCCTCATCATCCTGCTGCTCACCCTTGACGACGGACGCGGCAAGCAGGTCGTCGCCGGGCTCTGCCAGGAGATGGTCGACCGGCTCGCCGCCCGCAACGCCTGCCTCTTCCCCCCGCGCGAGGAGTGGGGCTTGCCCGATGAGGCGCTCGTCGAGAAGTACCGCCGCGCCGGCCTCGTCTGGGGCAGCGGGCCGCACGTCGTCCGCTACTCGGTCGCCTACGACCCCGAGGAGTTCAAGGTCGAAGCTGACCGCATGGTGCTCGATGCCGGCGTCGACCTGCGTTTCCACCGCTGGGCAGTCGACGTGCGCAAAGACGGCGGCCGCATCACCCATGTCATCCTCGAATCGAAGGCGGGGCGCGAAGCGATTGCCTGCGGTGCGGTGGTCGATGCCACCGGCGACGCCGATATCGCGGTCCTCGCCGGCGAAGCGGTCGCCGCGGAGCGCGTATACCCGTGGCTCTGGTTCCGCACCGCCAACGTCGAGGGAGCGCCAGCAGAGGCCTCCGGGCTGCGCCCCGGCTACTACCGGACCATCCAGCCCGGCGGCTACCTCCATCCCTGGGGCGCGGCCGAGCGCATCGATCGCGACATCGACGCGACAAACCCCGACGACCTCACGTACGCCGAGGTCGAGTGCCGCCGCCTCGTCCGCGCCGAAGTCGACCGCCTGCGGGGCAAGGCGCC
>CAUJEQ010000140.1 GCA_963169135.1 Chloroflexota bacterium | reverse complement strand
TCTCACCCTCTGGATCCAGCAGCACACAGCGCCCGGCGATGTCGTCTTCGAGGCGACCGGCCGCCGCTGGCAGGGGAGCGTGGGGACGCAGCCGGTGATCGTGAATGCCAACGTCGACTACTCCGATGCAGGGCGCATCGCTGCCCGCACCGGCCGCCAGACGCCAATCGGCTGGTACTTCCATGAGATCCAGTGGCGCGGCGACACGCCCGCCAACCTCGCCGAGTTCGTCCGGCGACAGGATGCGGTCGACGCCGCCTACACCTCGCAGGACCCCGGCCGGGTGATCGCTAAAATGCAGGAGTTCGGCGCCCGGTACCTCGTGGTCGGCAGGGTCGAGATGGCGAACTATCCGGGCCTGATGCCCGACTATGCCTCGTTCCTCGACGTAGTCGCCGAAGCGGGCGCCTATCGCGTGTACGCCCTTCCGGAGCACCGGAGGATTTCGACCTCGTGAGCGAAGCGATGGCCGGGAAGGCAGCCGGGGCGGACCGCGCGCCAGAGTTCACCATAGCCGCGCTCGCGTGGGGTGTGCTTGCACTCCTTTTCGTCGGTCTGCGGGCAGGGGCGGCCCTCGGCACACCAATCGGTGGCGCCGAACTGGCCGGCCTCTCCGGCGCCTGGCAGGCCCATGTCGGCGCGGACGACGCGCGTTTCATCCCGACGTTCTTCCAGGCGCTCACCGCGCTCACCTTCGAATGGACAACCTCCGAGATGCCAGCCCGGGTGCTCGTGCTCCTCGCTACCGCAAGCGTCCCTTTCGCGGTCCACCGGCTCCGCCCGCTGCTCGGCGAGGCGGGCGCGCTCGTTGCCCTGCTCTTGCTGATCATCGACGCACCCGGGGTGCTGCTGGGCGCAACCGCGTCGGCGTCGGGCTTCGATATCGCGTTGACCCTGTGGCTCCTGGTGCTGCTCAATGCGCCGCGCGCGCCTGCCTGGGCATGGGCTCCGGCCGGCTTCCTGGCCGCCACCGCCGGCCCGGTGTGGCTGCCGCTGGCCCTGGGCGCCGGCGCAGTCCGGCTGTTCCGCCAGGAGTACCCGTCCGCTCGTGTCTTCGGCTACGCCGGGGCGGGGGCGTTGCTCGGGGTAGCCGTCGCCAGCCTCCGCTTCGGCATGGGCTGGGACGGCCTCCGCGTCCCGCCGTTTGATGCGTTCGCCGCGGGATTCGACGAGCCCTGGTCTACCGAGTCGACGCTCTACCTGTCCATCATCTATCTCGCTCCCCTGATCGTTGCAGGGGCCGCCGTCGCCGTGTACGACGTGTTTCGCGCCACGGTCGGAGAAGAGTTCGACCAGCCCCGCCTCGAGGTGCTGGTCTGGTCCGGTGTTGCGTTCGCCTGGCTCCTCACCTCAACGGGTGCCCACTCGCCCGTGCCGCTTGTTGGCCTCTCCATCCCGCTGGCGTTGCTGGTCGGCCCCGCGCTTGGGCGGCTGACGAACGCGGCCTGGACCGCCGACTGGACCTACGCCCGCTACCTGGTGCCGGGAATGCTGACGGCGCTGCTTGTCGCGGCGGCGTTCCTGCTGGAATGGGCCCGTGACGGCCGCGCGGGCGACGCCGGCGAGAAGGTGGCGGTTGGCGGCCTTGTCGTAGTTGCTCTCGGCTGCGTCGCGCTGCTGGCGTCCAGTCGCCGCACAATGGCAGCCCTGGCCGTCCCGGCTGCCGTTATCGGCTTGCTGCCCACTATCTCGGGACTTTCCGGCGTGGCGTTCTCCGGACCGAACGAACCGATGCCGTCGCCGGTGAGCCCGGTCCAGGCCCGCGAAATCCGCGACATCGCCATCCGAGCCCGCGGAGAACAGGGCGGTCCCATCGTGGTCCACCCGCGCTTCGAACTCGACCTCACCTGGGCGTTCCGAGACTCTGGCGAACTTGTAATCTCGTCCGGCCAGGTCCCCGATGCCTCCGTCATCGTCTGGCCGGCTGAAGGCGAGGTTCCCGAGGGTTACAGCATCCTCGATGGCGACTGGACCGTGCTCTCGGAAAGAAGAGGTCCAGACGCGGACTTCCTCTACTACCTTCGTTGGCTGTCGAACCGCAATACTCTCTCCGTTGGGCGCGTGCCCGTCATCGTCTACCTGAAAGCAGGGCCATGACCGCTCGTCCCGCCTCCCAGCCTGCACTCCGCCCTACCGGCCTCGACCGGCTGCTGGCGGTGCGCCTCGCCATCAACTGGGAAGTCGCCGCCTATGCTGCCGTCCTGTTCGCGGCGTTCGCCCTGCGCTTCTGGGATCTCGGCTCGCGCGCCCTCCATCACGATGAGAGCATCCACGCCCAGTGGTCGTGGGGGCTCCTCCAGGGGAACTACAACCACAGCCCGGTCTTCCACGGGCCGTTCTACTACCACATCCAGGGCCTCGTCTTCTTCCTGTTCGGCGCCACGGACTACACCAGCCGTGTCTCCGCGGCCATCTTCGGCACTGCGCTTGTGGCCCTGCCGCTGCTCATGCGCCGCCGGCTGGGCGCGGCCGGGACGTTCGCGGCCGTCGCCCTCATCGCCTTCTCCCCGACCCTTGTCTACTACAGCCGCTTCTTTCGCGAGGACATCTTCATGGGTGCGTTCACGCTCCTCATGGTGGTGGCGATGTGGCGCTACATCGATGAGGGCCGCCAGCGCTGGCTGTTTGTCTTCGCCGCCGGGTTCACCGGGAACGTCCTTACGAAGGAGGGATCGTTCCTCGCCTTCGCCGTCTTCCTGGTCTACCTCGACGTGTACCTGGCGAACCAGCTCGCCGTCCGCACCCTAACCGCCCGCGAACTGGATACCCTCCCGCGCCGTATTCTGCTCACCGTCGGCTTCTCGCCGTGGGCGTGGGTGGTCGCCGCCATCTGGCCGTTCGCTGCCCCCTTGCGCCGGAACCTGGACTGGGGCGACGACCTCCCCCGCGGAGGCGACGTTCTGCTCTTGCTGGGCACCTTCACCCTCCCCCTCCTGACGCCGGTCTCGCGCGTAGTCTTCCTGGAGAAGCTGGGCCTCATCGAGCAGGACCGGCTGAGCTGGGAGAAAAGCCTCCAGGGCACAGTCGCTACGCGCGACGCGATCGCGCTGCTCGGGCTCTTCGCGGTTACTACCAGCATCGCCGCGTTCGCCGGGCTCCAGTGGAAGCCAAAGGTGTGGGGAATTGCCTTCGCGGCCTCCGCCTTTGTCTATCTCTCCCTCATGACGTCGCTCTGGACGAACCTCGATGGCCTTATCAGCGGCCCCTGGGGCTCGCTCGATTATTGGTACAGCCAGCAGGACGCACACCGTGGCGACCAACCCTGGTTCTACTACTACATGCTCATGCCCGCTTACGAGTTCCTCCCGCTGGTACTCGTGATCGGCGGGGCATGGTGGTCGGTCGTCCGCGGCGACGCGTTTTCGCGGTTCCTTGTGGTCTGGCTCATCGGCATCTGGGGCGCGCTCTCCTGGGGCGCGGAGAAGATGCCGTGGCTCAACGTCCACATCGCACTCCCCGCCTCCATCCTGGCCGCATGGACCGTGCAGCGCGCCTGGCAGTCCTGGTCCGGCCGCGTTGCGTCGCGCAAGAACGCGGCCACGCTCGGGAGCGTCGCCCTGCTCGCTGCGGGCGGACTGGCTCTCGTGGCGTTTCTCCCCGGCGGGCCGGCGTTTCACCTCCTGCGCGGGGCCGTCGCCCTTGCCGTCGTCGCCGGGATCCTTTTTGCCGCCTGGCCTCTGGGCCGTTCCGCGACCGCGTTCGTCACCGTGGTGGCCATCGTCGGCGCACTCACGTTCTTCTCGCTGCGGACGATGGTCATGGCCGTCTACGAGCGTGGCGATGTCCCCAAAGACCTGCTCATCTATACCCAGTCGTCGCCCCAGCTCAAGGACGTGGCCGACCAGATCAACGCCCTCGCCGCCGCTTCCGGGCAGGGCTACAACCTGCCGATCGCTGTCGACACCGCCGATTCATTCGCCTGGCCCTGGGCCTGGTACCTGCGCGACTTCAAGTCCGTGTCCTACGCCGACTTCTCCAACGGTCCGCCGGCCGGGAACTTCTCCGTGATGCTGGTGGCGTTTGGCAATGTGGGCCGCGCCCAGGACTACGCCGCAAGCAACTCGTCGGTCCAGTACGGGAGTCCTCAACGCTACCCCCATCGCTGGTGGTACGACGAAACCTACAAGTACGCCATGAGCGTCGATAACGGCCAGGCCTGCCTCTCCAGGGCCGGTAACTGCGGGCCGTTCCGCCTCGAAACCTGGAAGGTCATCGGCAACGGTATCTTCGGCGGCGGCTGGCTCGACGCCTGGTTCCACTACTGGCGCGACCACTCCCCCGACCGCCAGCCAGGTTCGACCGATGCCTTCGCCTTCTTCCCGGCGAATTTCGACCTGGAGACAGGCAAGCTTTCCGCGCGTCCCATCGAGCCGCCCACGCCGGGAACCGACAACGAGGGGCGGCCCTCGTTCGGCAGTCTCGGCTCGCTCCCGGGCCAGTTTTTCGCACCGGTCGATGTCGAAGCTGACGCTGACGGCAACCTCTACGTCATCGATAGCGCGACCAAGAAACTGCAGAAGTTCGACCCCCAGGGGAACTTCATCACGTCCATCGACATAAGGAACAATGCCGCGGACTCCGGCGAGCAATCGCAGCCCTGGGGCCTCGGCATCGGCCCGAACGGCGAAGTCGTGGTCGCCGACACCTTCGGCTGGCGCGTGCGTGTCTTCAGCAAGGACCTCGAACTGCTGGCCAGCTTCGGCGATCCCCCGGACACCTCGAAAGCGCCCGGTCCATTCGACCTCTTCGGGCCGCGCGATGCCGTGGTCGACGGCGGTGCCAACGTGTGGGTGACCGATACGGGCAACGACCGCATCCAGGTGTTCACCCTCGATGGCCAGTTCGTGCGCACCGTCGGTTCCGCCGGCAGCGGGCCTGGCCAGTTCGACGAACCGGTCGGCATTGACATCGGACCCGATGGCGCCATCTACGTGGCCGACATGTACAACAGCCGGGTCCAGGTGCTCAATCCAGACGGCACGTACCGGTCGGAGTTCACGGTCGAAGGCTGGGGCGGCATCGACGTGAACGACAAGCCGTACCTCCGCGTCCTCTCGGATGGCCGGGTTGCGGCCGGTGTGCCATCGCTCAATCTCGTGCGGATCCACGGCGCCGATGGCGCCCCCATCGCGACCATCTCCTCCGAGTCTGAACCGCTCAACCGCCCTTATGGGATGGTTGAATCTGCCGATGGTAAGCTCTGGATAGCCGAGGGCGGCGCTGCCCGGCTCCGGCTGTTCGACATTCCCTGATTACAGGCGGTCCCGTGCTTCGTTCCATCCGCTTTTGGGCCAGCCTGGTGATCAGCCTCATCTTCATCGCGCTCTTTCTGCGCGCCACGCACCCGCGAGACCTGGCGTCCGCACTCGAACAGGCCAGCTACTGGTGGCTCATCCCCGGCACCGCCGTGCTCTTCGTCGCCATCGCGGCACGTTGCATTCGCTGGTCGATCCTGATGCGCCCCGTGGCGCCGCTGAGCCCGGCCAGGCTCTTCCCTTACGCGATCATCGGCTACATGGCGAACAACCTCTTGCCGGCCCGCGCCGGCGAACTCGTGCGCGCCTACGTGCTCGGCGACCGTGAGGGCGTCTCCAAGATGGGCACGTTCGGCACGATCGCCGTCGAGCGCCTCTTCGACGGGGTCACGCTCGTCCTCATGCTGCTCATCGCCGGTTCGATCGTGGGGTTCGAGGACAGCAAGTTACGCGCCATCGCGGTGGCTTCGACCATCCTGTTCGTGATCGCCCTGGCCGCCTTTTACGTGCTTACGCTGAATGAAGAGCGCGCCAAACGCGTCATCCATTTCTTCTTGCGGATCCTTCCCGAACGATTCGAACACCAGGCGGAAGCTATGGCCGACTCTCTGGTTGGCAGCCTGCGTTCGGTCCACGACTGGCGGCCATTGCTCCTGGTGGCGCTCTTCAGTGGAGCCGCCTGGACCACCGAGGCCGCGGCCTACGCGGTCATCGGCCAGGGCTTCAACATGGACGTGAACTTCGGCCACTACGCCCTGCTGCTCGCAGCCGCCAACCTGGCGATCATCATCCCCACATTTTTCGGCGGCACCGGTCCGTTCGAATGGGCGGCGAAGCTCGTGCTGGTCGGCGCCGGCGTGGCCGATAACGTCGCAGGTGCCTTTTCCATCGTCGCCCACGGCGTGATCCTTATCCCCACGACTATCCTTGGCCTGATCCTCCTCTGGAGCTACGGTGTGTCGTTCAAGCGCATCACCAACGTCGAGGTCGACGAGCAGGCGGTGGCCCCATGAGGGTCGGCATTGTCGGCGCAGGCGTTGCCGGGCTTGCGGCGGCCCGCATCCTTCGCGCGCGCGGCCACCAGGTCACCATCTTCGAAGGCCGCGAGGAAGTCGGCGGCCAGGTCGTCACGTTCCCCGTCGGCGGTGAAGAACTCGAGTGCTTCTACCACCACATTTTCACGAACGACACCGCGGTCATCCGCTACATCGAAGACCTCGGCCTCCTCGAACACCTGAAATGGATCGAGCCGCGAAACGCCCACTTCGTGCGGGGCCGGATGTATCCCTTCGTCACTCCGCTCGACCTGCTGAAGTTCACCGCCATTCCCTTCTTGAGCCGGGTGCGCCTCGGCCTGGCCGCCCTCTGGCTCCGGCGCCGCAAGGACGGCCTCACCCGCTACGAGGGCGTTACCGCCCGCGAATGGATGCGGAAGGCCGTCGGCCAGAAGGCTTTCGATGCCTTTTGGGGCGCGCTCCTCCGCGGCAAGTTCGCCGACCAGGCCGATAGCGTTGGAATGGTCTGGCTCTGGAATAAGGTGTATCTCCGCTTCTCCTCGCGGAAGGGCGGCGGCTCGAAAGAGTCCCTTGGCTACCTCGAAGGCTCGTTCAAGCGTTACTACCGCGCCCTCGCCGACCAGCTCGAGGCCGATGGGGTCGCCATCCACCTCAACACCCCGGTCGAAAGGGTGGGGACCGCCGAAGGCTCCGTGATGGGCATCGAGGCGGGCGGCCAGTTCCACGAGTTCGACCAGGTGCTCATGACCACCCCGAACATCATCACGATGAAGATCTGCCCGGACCTTCCGGCAGACTACCGCTCCGTCCTCGAACGGGTGCGCTACCAGTGGGCCACCTGCCTCATCCTCGCGCTTGACCGGCCGCTGACGCCGTACTACTGGCTCTCCATCGGCGACGATCTGCCGTTCGTCGCCTGCGTCGAACATACGAACTTCATGCCGGTCGAGCGTTACGGGGGCAACCACCTGGTCTATCTCTCCAACTACACGCCGCCCGGCCACCCGGTCCTCGAAATGGACGCGGAGCAGGTCTTCGCCAGCTACCTCGACGGCATCAAGAAGCTGAACCCGGCGTTCGACCCTTCGTGGGTGCGCGAGAAATGGTTCTTCAAAGACCCCGGCGGCCAGCCGGTCATCACGACGCACTACTCGGCCTCCATTCCGGAGATGCGTACCGGGGTCGAGGGGCTGTATCTGTCAAACACCACGCAGGTCTATCCGGAGGACCGCGGCCAGAACTACAGCCTCCTCCTCGGCGAGAAGGTGGCTGCGCTGATGGACGAGGACTGGCGGAAGGCTGCCGGTGCGCGGGGTGCGGGCATCTGATTTTGCAGCTCCGCGCCGCTTTCGGCGCCGTCGGCTATAGTAGTGTCCGATTTCACAAACGAGAGGTCCCGGTCGATGACCGCTGAACCCGGTGTGCAGGAGCTCCGAGAGCTCGTAGCCGAATTCGAGCCCGGACGCGGGCATGTCATGCCAGCGCTCCACAAAGTCCAGGATACGTATGGCTACATAACGCGGACGGCCATCGAAGTCGTCGCACGCCAGCTCAATACGACGCCCGCACTCGTCTACGGTACCGTCTCGTTCTATTCCGACTTCCGTACCCACCCGCCGGCCGAGACCGAAGTCGCCTGGTGCTGCGGCCCCGCCTGCCGGGTCATGGGCGGGGACCGCATCCGCGAAGCGCTCCAGCAGGAGCTCGAACTCCCCCTCAACGGCCAGACCCCCGACCACCGTATCGGCCTCCATATCGGCCAGTGCAACGGCACCTGCAGCGAGGCCCCGCAGGTCTGGGTGAACGGTGAAGTGGTCGGCGATCTCACCGTTGCGAAGGCCATCCGCCTCGCGCGCGAACTGAAGGCAGGCGAATGAACTCCCGCCTCGAAGCCCTCATCTCGTCCGCGAAACAGTCCTGGGCATCCGAGCAGGCCTCGGGCCGCGTCCGCATCAACGTCACCCTCGACACGTCGTCGCAGGCGAAGGGTGCGGGCCAGGTCATAGAGAAGCTCCACGCTGCCGTCGCTGCGAAGAAGCTCGTCGCCGATGTCGGCATCACCGGCTCCTGGGGCTTCTGCTGGATGGAGCCCTGCGTCACCGTGCGCACCGCGGCCGGCACCCAGACGGTGCTCTACGCAAACGTCACCCCCGAGCGCGTGGACGAGCTGATCGAAAAGGTCGCCGCCGGGCATGACATGCCCGAACTCGCGCTCGGCGTGGTCGAAGGCAACCCGACCGCCGATATCCCGCTGCTGAGCGACCACCCGTTCATGCAGGGCCAGGTCCGGCGCCTGATGGCGAACCTCGGCATCACCGACCCGGAGAACATCGACCACTACCTGGCCCACGGCGGTTACGAGGGCTTCGGCAAGGCGCTCGAGATGGACGCGGAGGCCATCGTGAAGGAGATCCTCGACTCCGGCCTCGGCGGCCGCGCCGGCGGCGGCTTCCCGGCTGGCCGCAAGTGGGATTTCCTCCGCACGGCCACTGCCTCGCCCCGCTACCTGGTTTGCAACGCAGACGAGGGCGACCCCGGTGCATGGGTGAACCGCGTCCTCATGGAAGGCGACCCCCACCTCATCGTGGAAGGCATGCTCATCGCGGCCCTCGCCGGACACGCCGACGCCGGCTACATCTACATCCGCTACGAATACCCGCTCGCCTTCGCCCGCCTGAAGAAGGCCGTCGAACAGGCATATGCGAAGGGCCTCCTCGGAAAGGACATCCTCGGCAGCGGCAAAGACTTCGAGATCGTCGTCTTCCTCGGCGCC
Organism: Chloroflexota bacterium; assembly: GCA_963169135.1. Lineage (GTDB taxonomy): Bacteria > Chloroflexota > Dehalococcoidia > Tepidiformales > Tepidiformaceae > Amarobacter. The sequence continues at coordinate 3,170 of CAUJEQ010000140.1, read as the reverse complement.
GGGTCGTACGTCTGCGGCGAGGAAACTGGCCTCATTAACTCCATCGACAGCTACCGCGGCATGCCCCGGATCAAGCCGCCGTTCCCCGCCCAGGCCGGCCTCTGGAACAAGCCGACCAACGTGAACAACGTCGAGTCCTACGCCAACGCCCCGATGATCATGCGCAACGGCGCCCACTGGTGGAGTTCCGTCAGCGACGCCAAGGAGAAGGGCACCAAGATGTTCACCTTCTCCGGCTCCGTGAATTGGGCCGGCTGCGTCGAAATCCCCTTCGGACCCACCATCGGTGAAGTCATCGACCGGTGGTGTGGCGGCATGCGCCCCGGCCTCGAACTCAAGGGCTTCCAGCCCGGAGGCCCGCTCTCCGGCATCGCAACCGCGAACCGTGACCTCACCCTCACGCTCGACCCCTATCGAGAGCTCGGCATGTTCCTCGGTGGCGGCGGTATCGTCTTTTTCGACCAGCACACCTGCACCGTTGACCTGTGCAGTTACTTCCTCGGCTTCTGCGAAGACGAGAGCTGTGGGCGCTGCACCACCTGTCACGGCGGCACCCAGCGCGCCGTCGAGATCCTCCGCCGGATCCAGGCGGGCGGCGGCCGCGATGTCGACTTCGAGAACTTCCAGAAGCTCGTGTCCACCCTCGTCTGGTCCAACTGCTTCCATGGCCAGTTCGCGATGACCACCGTGAAGACCGCCGTCAAGGCTTTCGAAGACGAGTGGCGCGAGCACATCTTCGACAAGCGCTGCCGCGCGGGCGTCTGCCAGGGGCTCATCGACTACCGCGTCCGTTCCGCCGGCGACCCGGCCCTTACCGAGGCGGCTGAGTTGTGCCCGACCGGCGCCATCGTCCCGGATGGCTCGGGGTACACCATCGACGACCCACGGTGCATCCGCTGCGGCGCCTGCAAGGAGGTCGCCCCGAACGCAATCGAGGTGGTCGACCGGTTCGCCGTCCGGGTCGCCGAAGGAGCCGCCGCGGGCGGCTAACGCCAGCCCGGAAGCACATCCGTTCGCCTGCCGGTAGAATGGCGTATCCCGCCTGCCGGAGTCGCGCTGCGTGTCCACCCCCATCAGGCTCCAGTATCTCGAGCTGAAGCAGCGCTACCCGGACACCATCCTGTTCTTCCGCCTCGGCGATTTCTACGAGACCTTCGATGACGACGCGAAGCTCGTCGCGGGCGAGCTCCAGATCACCCTGACTTCCAAGCCGATGGGGAAGGACCTGCGCGTCCCTCTCGCGGGCGTGCCCTATCACAGCATCGACGGCCACGTCGCGAAGCTCGTCCGCCGCGGCTACCGGGTCGCCATTTGTGAGCAGATGGCCGATCCCTCCGAAGTCAAAGGCCTTGTGCCTCGCGATGTCGTCCGGGTGGTCACCGCCGGCACCGTCACAGCGGACTCCTCGCTGGATGCCGCCGCCCCGAACTACCTTGGCGCGCTCGCCCGCCGCAAGGGTATCCTCGCCCTCGCGCTGGCTGATATCACGACCGGCGAGGTGCGCCTCGCCTCGGGCACCGAGGCGGAGGCCGAACTCTTCCGCAGCGTTCCTTCCGAACTACTTGTCGAGGACCCCACCGAGCGGCCGGACGGGTTCGCCGGCGTTGTCGTGGCGCGACCGCAGCTGAGCGAGACGGCCGCGGAGGCCGGGCTGGCCCGGCAGTTCGGCGACCATGCATCGGAGAACCTGGTTGGCGGTTCGGCGGAGGCCGCCGCCCTCGCGCACCTGCTGCTCTACCTGCGCGAGACCTATGCGGCCGCCCTCGGGACGCTCCAGCGCCTTCGCCACGTCGCCCCGGCGGGCGTCCTCACCATCGACCAACGGACCCTCCGCAACCTGGATGTGCTTCCCCAACCGGGCCGCCAGTCGTCTCTCCTTGCGGTGCTCGACCATTCGAAGTCGGCCATGGGAAGCCGCCTCCTCCGGCAGTGGCTCACGCATCCGCTCCGCGAGGCCGAGGGAATCGGTGCGCGCCACGACGCCGTCGCCTGGGCGGTTGCCCATCCGCTGGAGCGGGAGCGTTGCCAGCTGGTCCTGCGCGGCATGGCCGACCTGGGCCGCATCCTGGGGAAAGTCGGCTCCCGCTCCGCATCGCCCCGTGACCTGGCGGCACTCCGCGATGGCCTCCGCGCCACACTCGACCTCGGCGCGAGGCTTCCCCGGGAAGGACTGCCTCCCCTCCTCGCCGACTCGCTCCACGGCCTGGCGGCCGCAAGCGAGACCCTGGTGACCCTCGACGCGGCCCTCGACGACGACCCGCCCGCCGCCTTCGACGAGGGCGGCGTCATCCGCCCGGGCTTCGGCCCGGAGATCGACTCGCTGCGCGCCCTCACCCGCGACGCCCGGGGCTTTCTCCTCGGCCTCGAACGCCTCGAGCGCGAGCGCACCGGCATCAAGACCCTCAAAGTCGGTCACAACAAGGTCTTCGGCTACTACATCGAGGTTTCCGCCGCCAACGCGGGCCTCGTTCCGGACCACTACCAGCGCCGCCAGACCCTGGTTGGCGCCGAGCGATACGTCACCGAAGAGCTGAAAGAGCACGAATCGCGGCTGGTCGGCGCCCGCGACCGCCTGGTCGAACTCGAGAAGCAGGCCTTCTCCCAACTCGTCGAATCGCTCGCGGCGAACCTCGCCTCGCTCCAGCTTGTCGCCGAGGCCATCGCCTTGATCGACCTCGTCCTCGCCCTGGGGGAGGTCTCGGCCGAGCGTGGCTACGTCCGTCCCAGCTTTGGCGCTGACGCGCTGCACATCGCCGGCGGCCGGCACCCCGTGGTGGAAGCAGCGCTTGGCGCCGGGCGCTTCGTGCCGAACGATTGCACCCTCGACGCCGATTGCCAGGTACTCATCCTCACCGGGCCTAACATGAGCGGTAAGTCGACCTTCCTCCGTCAGGTCGCCCTCATCGCACTGATGGCCCAGGCGGGTTCGTTCGTCCCGGCGGCCGAGGCCCGCCTCCCGTTGTTCGACCGCATTTTTACTCGCATCGGCGCCCAGGACGACCTTGCCGCCGGCCAGTCGACCTTCATGGTTGAGATGGTTGAGACCGCCCAGATCCTCCACCAGGCCACTCCACAGTCGCTCGTCATCCTCGACGAGGTGGGCCGCGGCACCAGCACGTTCGATGGCATGGCGATCGCACGCTCCGTCGTGGAGTTCCTCCACAACCGCA